>JAJZCA010000402.1 GCA_021798735.1 Acidobacteriota bacterium
CAATGTCAGCCTGGAGATTGAGCTGATTACTCCAGTGGCGATGGAGAAGGGCTTGCGGTTTGCGATTCGCGAAGGCGGACGCACAGTCGGCGCCGGCGCCATTGCGGAAATTTTGAAGTAGCTGGGGACAAACCCACGTCTCAAAAGCGAGACGTGGGGCACCCGGTTGCAGATGGATTGAAAGAAGAGATGAGTCATGATTGGACAAAGAATTCGCATTCGCCTGAAGGCGTATGACTATCGCGTGCTGGATACTTCGACCGGCGAGATTGTGGACACGGCCAAGCGGACGGGCGCGCAGGTTGCGGGGCCGATTCCGTTGCCGACGGTGAAGAACAAGTATTGCGTCTTGCGGTCGCCGCACGTGGACAAGAAATCGCGCGAGGCGTTTGAGATCCGCACACACAAGCGGCTGATCGACATTCTGGAGCCGACCCAGCAGACGGTGGACGCGCTGATGCGGCTTGACCTGCCTGCCGGTGTCGACGTGGAAATCAAGGCCTTCGAAAAGTAGGGACTAGTCGCGCGGGCAAAGCCGCCCTTACGGGCGCAAGGCAGAAGGACCTACAGTGCGGGGCTGAATGGCGCGCATGATGAGGGGAGACAAGAACGATGGCAGTTACGGGAATGATTGGAAAAAAGATCGGCATGACTCAGGTCTTCGATGAGAACGGAGAAATTCATCCGATCACCGTGGTCCAGGTGGGTCCGTGCGTGATTACGCAGGTGAAGACGCAGGCGAAAGATGGCTACGATGCGGCGCAGATCGGCCTGGTTGAGTTTGTGAAGAGCTCCAAAATCAACAAGGCGATGGCGGGTCACTTCGGCAAGAACAATGTTCCTCCGGTGCGGATTTTGCGCGAGGTTCCGATCGAAGCGTCGGCCAAGGTTGCGGAAGGCGAAGAGCCTGCTGCCGGCAGCAAAGCGGGCGACCGGGTGCTGGTGGATATTTTTGCCGACGAGAAGTTTGTCGATGTGCTGGGCACCAGCAAGGGTCGCGGGTTTGCGGGCGTAGTTCGCCGGCATGGATTCGGCGGCGGGCCGAAGTCGCACGGACATATGTTCCAGGTGCAGGGATCGATCGGCGCTTCGTCCTATCCTTCGCGCGTGATGAAGGGAATGCGGATGCCGGGCCACATGGGCGTCGATAACGTGACGGTGCGGAACCTGCGGATTCGCGGCATCGACACGGACGAGAATTTGTTGATGCTGGAAGGCGCGGTCCCAGGCCATCGCGAAGGATACGTGCTGATTACCAAGGCGAAGCAGCCGCCTCGCGAACGTCGTGGATTCAGCGGCGCGACGACGGTCGATCCGTTGAAGGCTTCGAAGAAGGCTTCGGCAAGCAAGAAAAAGTAAAGCAGTTTGAGAGAGCAGAGCAATGGCAAACATTGACGTTGTAGATTTGGGCGGGAAGAAAGTCGGGACCCTGGAGCTGGCGGATGAAGTTTTTGGGCCAGCCGAGGTGAACGAGGACTTGATCTGGGAGGCGGTGAAGCACTACCGAGCCGCCCTGCGTCAAGGCACGCACGCCACCAAAAATCGCAAGCTGGTGTCCGGGTCCGGCAAGAAGTTGTGGAAGCAGAAGGGGACAGGCCGGGCGCGCGTGGCCTCCATTCGCTCGCCTCTTTGGAGGCATGGTGGAACGGTCCACGGACCGGTGCCACACTCCCACGATTATGCTTTTCCGCGCAAGAAGCTGCTGGGCGCGCTGCGCTCCGCGATTGCAGCGAAGCTGGCGGATGGGCATTTGACGGTGGTCGAGAGCCTGGAGCTGAAAGAGCCGAAGACCAAGCTTTACCGCAGTGCTCTGACTACACTGGACGCGAAGAAGACGGCGCTGCTGGTGGAGAGCGGGAACACGCTTAGCAAGAACCTGCTGCTGGGTGCGCGCAACCTGCATGGCGTCGAATTGATGTTGAGCAATGAGGTGCATCCGTATCACCTGCTGAAGTATGAGCGCGCGATTATCTCCGTGACGGCGATGGAGCAGTTGCAGGAAGCATTGAAGAAGACGGTGTCCAAGCGCAAGCTGGCAGCCGCAACGGAGGTGGCGTAATGGCAGATGTATATCAAGTGATTCGTCGCCCGGTAATTACAGAAAAGGGACTGGGCGCCAAGGAAACCGAAGCGACGCTAGTGTTTGAGGTTGCCACGTCGGCCACCAAGACGGAAGTGAAGCAGGCGGTCGAGACCCTGTTCAAGGTGAAGGTGGAGGGCGTTCGCACCGCCAACTTTGTCGGAAAAGAGCGCAAGCGCGGCCGTTTCAGCGGCTATCGCTCGGACTGGAAGAAGGCGTATGTGCGCCTGAAGCCGGGCCAGAAGATGCCGGAGTACATCAACAGTTTGTAGGCGAGAGAATCCCAGGTCTCAAAATCGAGACCTGGGGCACCCGCAGTCATAACGGTAGACAAAGATTTGAACGTGATGCTGGCTGCTTGTACAGGGGCCAATGTCAACAAAAGAGAATAACCGATGCCGATCAAGACATACCGACCGATCACTCCGAGCCTGCGTTTCACCTCCACGGTGGTCAACGACGACCTGACGACCGATCGCCCTTATAAGCCGCTGACGTCGATTCGCAAGCGCACGGGCGGACGCCGCAACACGGGCGATTTGACGATTCGCCATCATGGCGGCGGCCACAAGCGTAAGTTGCGCCTGATCGACTTCAGGCGCGACAAGTCGGGAATTCCAGGCCGTGTCGCTACCATTGAATACGATCCCAACCGTTCGGCGCGGATCGCGTTGATTCACTATGCGGATGGCGAAAAGCGCTACATTCTGCAGCCGATCGGCTTGCAGGTAGGCCAGGCCGTCATGAGCGGCGCTGAGGCAGACATTCTGGTCGGCAATGCGTTGCCGCTGAAGAACATTCCGGCGGGCACCACGGTCCACAACGTGGAATTGCGTCCCGGAAAAGGCGCGCAGATGGTGCGCTCGGCCGGCGCTTCGGCACAGCTG
>JAJZCA010000041.1 GCA_021798735.1 Acidobacteriota bacterium
ACCGATTTCCACATTCCCTCCGCCCCGACGACTGCGAATATGTTCAATTAAAATTCAAAGCCAGAAAGGACAACCCAGCCTACCCTTCTCTATCCTTCAGGCTCATCCTTCGATTGGAAAAGACTCTGGTGCCCGGATTATTTTACGCGCCCTGCCCGCAAGTCCCGTTATGACTATGTTTCCCAGATAATTTGGGGTGTCCACGATTTGAATTGCGCAGCGCTCATTTGCGATGCTTTCGGGGTTCAACAACCGGGAGTGCCGCATGAACGTGGGCAAGACGCTGTTTGTGCAGGTGATGGAGTTTGTGCCGTGGAAAATCTTTTCACGCATCGTCGAACGGCACAAGGGTGATGCAGGTGTGCGCACGCTGGGCTGCGCCGATCTGTTTCGCATTATGGCCTTCTCTCAGCTCACCTGGCGCGAGTCGTTGCGCGATATCGAGGTTTGTCTGCAAGCCAATCAGGCCAAGTTGTTTCCCATAGGGATTGCCACGCCGCCGCGGCCCACTTCAAGGCCCTGCTGGCGGAGCATGTCGCGCAGCATGCGGCTGCCGGCAAACGGATAGTTCATGTGCAACTCGTCGATGCGCCGCATCAGCAGCAGGTCCGCATCGGAGACCGGACGCGGCCGATAGTAAATCGTGGAGCGGCTGATCTCCAGCAGTTCCGCCTGTCTGCTGATGGACAACTGGTGCTCGGGTTTGATCATCGCTTTGCGCTCAACAGGCCCGCTTTGATGAGCGCAGTCTCTAAAAAATCATTCTCCAGCGTCGGTTCGCCAATCTTGGCCTGCATCCGGGTCACATCAACCTTACCCTGCTGCTCGACCTTCTCCTCGCCAAAGACACTGGCCGCGCCTTCCTGCATCCGCGTCTTCCAGTCCGTGATCTGGTTGGGGTGAACATCGAACTGCTGGGCCAGCTCTGCCAGGGTCTTGTCTCCCTTCATGGCGGCCAAGGCCACCTTCGCCTTGAAGGCTGCTGTGTGGTTCCGGCGTGGACATCGCGTCATCGTTGCTCCTCATTTCTGCCATCTTAAATGGCCGTCTGGGAACAACCCCTCCACTTATCCCCCTGTCCGAATTTCCGCAACCGGCTCAATGGGCTAGATGACGACAACCGGAGGCGTCCGCAACTGCTCACGCAATTTGCTCGCCAGCTCGAGCACCTGCCGTAGTTTGACCACGGTTCCGGCCGAAAGTGTTGGTTCGTCCATGGCCAGCTGGGTTTGCAGCAGAATGCCGGTGAGGGTGGTGTTCATTTCGCCTTCCATGATCTGGGCTGCGGCCCGCATCGCCAGCGACAGCTCCCGCTCGCGCCGTTGCAGCGCGGCTCGCACCTCGCGCAACACCCGGTTGCATCCGGAGATGCCGAGATTTACCTGGATGGGGACCGCCAGTCCTGCCTGTTGCCACAGCACTTCCGCGCCTGCAGGGTCGGCATCCACCAGGCTTTCGTCCAGCACCAGCACGCCGTACTCACGCCGGCGCAACGCGGCCAGCGCCACGCGGCGGTTCTCCGCCACTTCGACCGACAGGCCAAGTTGCCGCCCAATGGCCGCCGCGCAGTTTTCCGCTCCCGACATCGTCGTCACCAACAACACAGTTTGCGACATGCGATTTCTCCTTGAGGGTTTCCGATTGCGTTTTCCTTGGGCTGGCAGCGGAGCGTGAAGCCCCGCCCGAACGGATTAGACTTCCGGGTCGTCCGAAATGCCGTATTCCTTCAGCTTGCGATAGAGCGTCGTCTTGCCGATGCCCAACAGCCGTGCCGCCGTCAACTTATCTCCATTCAGCTGCCGCAGCGTATTCAGAATGGCCTGCTTCTCCATCTCCGCAATCGTGCGAATGCTCACGTCGATCTTGACGGCCTCCTCCGGCTCTGTTTCCGCAGAGCCCTGCCACTGCATTCGATATTCCTGCAACTGTGTCGGCATATCGCCCAGGTGCAGGATCGGACCGGAGGAAAGAGCACACGCCCGCTCAATGGTATTTTCCAGTTCACGTACGTTGCCCGGCCAATCATAACTGCCTAGCACGCGCAGCACATCATCGCTCAGGGTGTAGGAGACTCCGGTTTCGCGACGACGACGTTCCAGAAAATGTGCCGCCAGCAGGGAGATGTCCGTGCGGCGTTCGCGCAACGAAGGCACCTTCACGTTGACCACGTTGAGGCGGAAAAACAAGTCCTTGCGAAACTTGCCCTGTTCCACCATGGACACCAGGTCACGATTCGTGGCCGCCAGGATACGCACGTGGATCGGGATTCGCTGGTTCGATCCAATCGGCCGAATTTCTTTCTCCTGCAGCGCCCGCAGCAGCTTCGCCTGCAGGTCGAGCGGCAACTCGCCAATCTCGTCCAGGAAAACCGTCCCCCCTTCCGCAGTCGCCAGCAAACCTTCTTTGGAGCGGTTCGCTCCGGTGAATGCGCCCTTCACGTAGCCGAACAGTTCGCTTTCGATGAGCGTCGGCACCAGCGATCCGCAGTCTACCGGAATGAAAGGGTGGGTCGCATTGGGCCCGTTGTAATGAATCGTGCGGGCCACAATCTCTTTGCCGGTCCCACTTTCACCGAGGATCAGCACCGGATGGGTGGTATGGGCCACCTTCGACAGAATGCGGTACACCCGTTCCATCTCCGGGCTGCGCCCGATCAAGGTGCCGAATCCATCCGATGTGCGAAGTTTTTCTCGCAGCCGTCGGCTTTCCGTATCGAAATGACGGCGCTCGGAGGCGCGCTCCAGCACATCCGACAATTCGTCCAAGGTGAAGGGCTTGGTCAGGTACTCGCTGGCCCCGGTGCGCATCGCCTCGACAGCAGAGGACACGGTGGCATAGGCAGTCATCACCACCACTACAGTCTCCGGGTAGAGGGTGCGGATCTCTTCAACCAGGGGCAGGCCGCCACCGCCCGGCAGCTTCAGGTCGAGCAGCACAATATCGGCCATATGGGCCTTCAGCGCAGCCCGCGCCGCATGGCTGTCTTCTACGCTGGAAACGGCAAAACCTTGGTTGCGCGCGATGTCGGAAACAGCGGCGCGGATGGCAGCATCGTCATCGACCACCAGCACGTGCATCATGCTGGCGCGCTCCAAAGGGGGAATTTGAGACGTGGGGGTAAACATGCGTGTTGTAGTTAGCATGGTACGCGGGTTCCTTTCCGATTTACGGCAAAATTGTTCTGTTGGCAGTGACGGCCGTATTTCGGTTTCGGCATCTCCGAGACAACCGCCAGCTTTCCTTGCCGTGATGCAGGGATGCGCGGTTCGGTGAGAGATGGCTGCGACAAAAGCGGCAACTCAATCGTGAAGCAAGTGCCCCGTCCGATCCTGGAACGAACGCGCACCGAGCCGCCTGCGCCCAGCGCCAGTTCGCGCACAATCGCCAGCCCAAACCCGCGTTCCTGGGGAGAATCGGCCAAGATAAGCTTGCTTGAAAATCCAGAATCGAAAATGTGAGGTAGAAGTTCCGCAGCAATGCCGTTGCCCGTGTCGGACACTTTCAACACCAGCAACGGCCGTTCCGAGGAATTGCCGTGCTCGAGGACGATCTTCAACTTGCCGCCCTGGGGCATCGCTTCCATCGCGTTGCGCACCAGGTTCCATAGAATTCGCTCGAACTCCAGTTCTTTCAATGCCGTCGCGCCGGGATGCGCGACTGTTTTCGCCTGCACTTGGATCGCGCTTCCCGCCATCTGTCGAAACAATGGCAGTCGCCTTTGAATGGCGACGGCGAGATCCAGCGGCCTCGGCGGAGCGACTGCTTGCGGAGTGGATGACCGCGGCGGCGCGGATGCCTGCGCGGAATTGAGCAGGGAAGCGACCAGCCCCTGTCCGCGCTCGACCGCACTCGCTAATTCCTCAATCCACGTGCGTCCGTTGCCGGCCACCGTACCGGAGGTGCGCAGCAGATCGCAGTACACCCGCAGCACTGTGAGCCAATTGCGAACATCGTGCGCGAAATGACTCGCGGCCGCCGCTCTCTGCTCCTCCAGCGTGCCTGCGGCAAGTGGCGCACGGATGGAACGGTTCGGCTTTTGCTGTTGCAACGCGGGGATCATGATGCCATCTCCAATTCTTGAAATTTCTGCGGGATTCTGCGATTTCTTCCCGCTTGACACTGGACAGAGTCGGTGGCGTTCGGCCACTTGCAACCGAGTTCGGGCCGCCGGAGGCTCCCGGACTTGTCCCGATACCGGTTGCCAATCTGAACCAATTCGATTTTCATTCGCTCTCTGCCCTCTTCCTATATCACGCCGCGTGCCAAACTGGTTCTCCTTCCCTAACCTTACGAATTCATGGGACTTAACAGGAGCGACCTGGCGCACGATCCGTTACTAAAGAAACCTTGCAGTTTCAAATCGACACGACCGTTTTCATGGATTCCAGACATACAAAAGAAAACAAGTCACTTACCAGACATTCCCGCATCAAGACCATTTTGGAACACATTCCCACTCTGGAACTCTCTCCCAATTAAGAACTCCACGTTCCCGTTTCGGAGTGGCCCACAAACACAACAATTCCCGAAATTCCCGAAACCGCTACAATAGAGTTCACATGCCCGCTCTTGTTTCTACTTGCTTCCGGCCCGAAGGCCGCGCCACTGACGCGCTTCGTCCGCTTCGCCTGACTCTCGATTTTGTGCCCACCGCCGAAGGCTCCGTTCTTATTGAGCTTGGCCACACCCGCGTTCTTTGCAACGCCACCGTCGAAACCGGTGTGCCGGGCTGGCTGCGCAATCGCGGACAGGGTTGGGTCACGGCCGAATACGGTATGCTGCCGCGCGCTACCCTCACGCGTACCCCAAGGGAAAGCGAACGCGGCAAAGTCGGCGGCCGCACCCACGAGATTCAACGTCTGATTGGCCGCAGCCTGCGCGCCGCCGTGGACCTGAAGGCGCTGGGCGAACGCACCATCATTCTGGATTGCGATGTCCTGCAGGCCGACGGAGGCACCCGGACCGCCGCCATTACCGGCGCTGCGGTGGCTCTGGGACTCGCGATCGATCGCCTGGTCGCCGCAAAAACCCTGGCCGCTTCCCCGATCCGCCATCTCATTGCCGCCATCAGCGTCGGCGTGGTCGACGGCACGCCGCTGCTCGATCTCGCCTACGAGGAAGACGCGCGCGCGGATGTCGATATGAATGTCGTCATGACCAGCGCCGGCGATTTTATCGAGGTGCAGGCGACGGCGGAACACAATACCTTCTCCCGCGAGCAACATTTTGCGCTGCTCGATCTGGCGGCGCGCGGCACGCGGGAACTGGTCCAGGCGCAGCAGGCTGCACTGGCGCATCGATCGTAGCTATGACGCCCATCACCGCTTCCCTTTTTTCCTTCAGCGTAAAATGAATACGATGGCACTGAAGAGATGAACTTCGAAAGATAAGCTTGGTCTCTCGGGGCCGGGACAACCCACAGACCCCACAAGATAAAAACTAAGGAGTGTATGACGATGAAGCTGACCCCAGGCAAATTGGCCGGCATGAAAGCCCTCTCGGATGAACGCGGCGTCATTGCCGCCGCCGCCATGGATCAACGCGGTTCCCTGCAGAAGTCTCTGGCCAAAGAAAAGGGCGGCCCGGTCGATGACCATGCCTTGATTGAATTCAAGACGCTGGTGACAGAGGTTCTTACCCGCCACGCCTCTGCCATTCTGCTCGATCCGGAATATGGACTGCCCGCCGCCCAGCATCGCAACGGCAAGGGCCTGCTGCTGGCGTATGAGAAGACCGGCTACGACGCCGCCACCCCCGGACGCCTGCCCGACCTGCTCGATCACTGGTCAGTACGCAGAATCCAGCATGAAGGCGCGAACGCGGTCAAGCTGCTGCTCTATTACACTCCGTTTGAGAAAAAGGAAATCAACGACGTCAAGTATGCCTTCATTGAACGCGTGGGTGACGAGTGCCGCGCTCACGACATTGCCTTCTTTTTGGAAATTGTCGGCTACGATGCCGAAGGCGGCGACGAAAAGACTGTGGCCTATGCCAAGAAGAAGCCGGAAATCGTGACCCGCGCCACGGCGGACTTCAGCGACGAAAAATTCGGCGTCGACGTCCTCAAGATGGAAGTCCCTATCCAGATGGAATTTGTCTCCGGCACCAAGGCCTTCAAAGGCACAGCTGCCTACACCAAAGACGAAGCACTGCATCTGTTCCGCAAAGCGGCAGGAGCTTCCACCAAGCCCTTCATTTATCTTTCCGCCGGCGTCTCCAATCCGGTCTTTATTGAGACGCTGCAGCTGGCCGGGGAGTCAGGCGCCAAGTTCAACGGCGTCCTGTGCGGTCGCGCCACCTGGAAGGACGGAATCCCCGTCTATGCGAAGCAAGGCGCCAAGGCCTTTGAGGAATGGCTCAAGACGGAAGGCGTCAAGAACATTGAGAACGTCAACACCGCGCTCAAAGCCGCTACACCTTGGCATGAACGCTTCGGCATGTAAGCTCGCACCGTCGCATGAAACGGAACACTCAGAGGGGCCCCATTTCCGTGCGGCCCCTTTTGACTTTGTAAGCGCAGATCGATGTTAAGCGCGGATTTACAGTTGGGGTAATCATTTTGGGGATGAGTCGTTCTGAGCGAAGCGAAGAATCCAGAGGATAATGGCGGTACCTACCAGGCGCACATTGTCTGGATTCTTCATTCCGGTCGCCGCCGCGACCTCCATTCAGAATGACTCCATTGAGAATCTGGCTACGCTCACCTTCAATCCGCTTGAGAGTTGCTTTTTCAGGATCGACGAGGCTATTCTCAGTTCTCAGCCAAAGACGACGGATGGAGTTCTGCCGCTTTCAGAAAATGCTAATTCTCTTCTGGAATTTTTAGATCAATGTTTCAGAATGAGAAACGCGCTCCGACTTGAATTGTTCGAGGGCCGATCTGCGTGCCCGAGATTTGACCTGCGCCGGACGTTCCAATCTGAGCGTCGGGATTGCCAAACACAGTGTGATTGAACACATTCAATGCATCAATTCGAAGCATCATATTCATTGGGTCTCCCAATGCCGTGAATGGAATATTCTTTGCGACTGTCATGTCCACGCCAGTTAGCCCCGGCCCGCGCAGGCTGTTTCGTGTGGAGTTTCCGAAGGTATACGGAGCAGGAATTGCGAAGGCCGCCGGATTAAACCACTCTTGAATTGTTGGGTGTGACAAGTGAGGGTTGCCCACGACATTCGGATACCAACTTCCTCCCTGCGCGCCGGTCTCGTTGGCACTCCCGACCGTAACCGTGTAGGGCATTCCCGATTGCTTCACGACGATCGTCGAAACCTGCCACCCTCCGAGAACGCTGTTCAATGCCCCTTGACGATTTATCCATCGGTGGCCGACTCCTACAGGAAGTTGGTAGACGGCGCTGGCCTTGAATGCATTGGTGATGTCGTAATTTGAAGGGCCATAGTTGAGGCCCGGATGATATGCATGCTGGTAGGGTTGCGCGCCGGCATTTCCGCCTCCGCCCGCCATATCTTGATCGTCCATCATCTTCGACCAAGTATAGTTAAAGTTATAGGTGAGGTCGTTTCGATACTGCCTTTGCACTGAGGCCTGGAGCGAATTGTAATTGGAGCTTCCATTGTATTTATCGCCACTTATGCTCAGATATTGAGGATAAGGCGGCGTACCATTGGGGCCCAACTGGCTTGCAGGTATCTGATTATAATCCACAGGAAATGACAGATGATGGATTACATTCCCAACATATGCAATTTCCGCAACTGTGGTTTGGTTGAGTTGCCGTTGGATGCTAAAGGTGTACTGTTCCTGAATTGCCACCGGCGTATGTACCGGAGCATAGGATACGTTCTGCCCGTTATATCCGTCTGGCGCTCGACTCGCCTGCACATAATTCAACGGAGGCTTTGGATCGTTGAGTAGGAACACCGGAGAAATCTGCGCAAAATCGGTGAGGCTCCCGCTGCTGGATGTGCCCACTCCTGGTGCCGAATTAAAATATCTGTCCCCTGTCCATAAATAGGTAAATAGTCCAAAGCCTCCGCGGACGGCTAATTCTGGCGTTGGCTGCCAAGAAAAACCAACGCGAGGCAGAAAATTGTTCACTGAATCCTCGATGCCTTTCCTACCAGCGTTTGGCGCAAACCATATTGCACCTAATGTCTGGGTAGTAGGATTTATAAGGTTCGGATCGAAAGATCCCAACCGGTTTAACACCTCTGTCCAAGATCCCTGATGCTCAAAGCGTAACCCTAGATTGATCGTGAGGTTAGGTCTCAGTTTGATATCGTCCTGCACAAAAGCTTGTGGAAGCTTGCTGCGCATTCCTGTCATGACTCCGTTATTGACGCTCCAATTATTTACTTGTCCCATCAGGAAGTCTGCATAGCCCTCGCCGGTAGTTGAGGAAAAGGGCGCCTGCTGCGAGTAGTAGCCGGTGAATCCAAGGTTTGCCGACTGAATATAGCCCCATGGCGTCGTATTGGCCTGCAAATCCAGCAATTCCCCGCCAAACTTAAGGATATGCTTCCCGCGGACCAAAGTTACAACGTCGGATGGTTCAAATGTATTTTGAGCGTATAAGGCTTCCGTCTGGCCGCCACCAATATTCACACCGCCAAAGCCCTGTGAACCGCCGATCGAGACATTCGGAAACATGTTAGCTTTGGCATAGTTTATTCCGAGCTTCTGGGGGTAGCCTTGGTCGAAGGTGTTGGATGAGTATCCCGCTACCTGACGGTTAAAAAACATACGAAATTCATTATTTGCAGTGGCACTGAAGGTCCAAGTGTCATCAATAAGTCCCTGCCAGACCACACCATTGCCGATCAGATCATCGATCACGTCAGGGCTTCCATTGAAAGTTGGGTTGGTTTGCTCTGTGACGGTCATCATCACGCGATTGTTTTGGGTGATGTCGTAATCTCCGCGCCCAAAGTATCTCGTCCACGGATTGGTGTTGATCACTTTACCTTGCCAGTTGTTATACGTTCCCGGAAGGGTTGGCATCGGAAAATACCCTTGGACATTCTGCGCAACTGTATCCATCAGGCCCTGCGGAACTTTGTTGCCGGGGAGGGGCTGCCTGGTGCCGCTGCTGTTTGCAGTGTACGGATTGTAGATCGGAGCAAACACAGTCGTATCCGAGAAATCGCCGGATCGCATGGCTGCTGTTGGAAAGGTGGCGAATGGAAACGTCTCATTGCTGTTGTGCACATGGTCGTAATTGAAGTAGAAGAACAGCTTATTTTTGATCACTGGGCCGCCGATCGCCCCGCCCCAATTGTTAAACCGCTCGAATGGAACCGTACTGTTGGGGCTAAAATAGCCTGCGGCATTGAATAAGTCATTCTGGATATATTCATAAGCGGCCCCATGGAAATCGTTTGTGCCGCCCTTGCTGATCTGATTGATGATGACCCCACCCACGCCATATTCGGCAGAGAAGTTGGAGGTGTCGACTTTGACTTCTGCTACGTTTTCAAAGACAGCCTCATCGAAGTTTGAGCTTTGTTGCTGGGTGATTAGGCCGCCATCCGCGAGAACGCCCTGCTCCTCCGGCATCGAACCGTTAATTGCAGCTACGACCTGGCTAGGTCCTGGATTGAAGAACCCATTGACTCCCGGAAGCGTCTGTATAAGCCCAGTCCAATCAGGACCATTGCCATTCATGTTGGTCAGATCGTTCATCGTCTTAAAGCCCAGCGTTGTGGTCTGCTCCGCCGTGTCTGTCTGAAGAAGTGTGCCTTCCCCATTCACGACTACCCGTTGTGTGACTGCGCCGACGCTGAGTTTCCCGTTGACAGTAGTGGCTCCAACATCGAGAATGATTCCCGATCGAACAAGTGTCTCAAAGCCAGGCTTTTCGAAGGTGATAGTGTATTTTCCCGGAAGAATCGAGCCAGAATCATATATTCCCGAATGATCAGCGGTCACCGTCTTGCTAATCCCTCGGGTGGTTTCCAATAATGTAACGGTTGCGCCGGCAATAACCGCGCCTGCTTTGTCCGTCACTGTGCCTCGAATGTCCCCAGCATTTCCATTCTGGGCCTGTCCGTTGCTACTAAGCAGAACCACTACCAATGCAAGCCCGAGCATTCGGCATATCGTTGACGTAAATTTCATTGAGCCTCCTGAACTGCAAACTTCATAATTTGGTAGTTATTCAAAAGTTTTAGGTAGCGCTGTGTTCAGCTTCCAGCCGAGTTCTATCGCTTGGCTCTTCGTGTTGTAATTCGGACTTTCATCTTTAAACAAATACTGCACGCAATTACGATTGCTTTCCGATGGAGGCAATAGTTCCGATGCGCCTAGCCGCGTCGAATCGAAAGGTCAACTATTCCCTCCATAGTGAGTCGGTATATGGACTGTCGATCAGTCTGATTCATGGATGTCTAGACTGTCTAGTGAAATCCCATGATTTTCTAGTGAAATCCTATGAACTTTAAAACCCTCGAGAAGAAGCGCCAGTATCGAAGAGTTTGTCCTGCAAGGTGACAAAGACATCTTGTGCCAAACCGAAACAAGCGGCAGGGCCAGGTTAAACATGCAACTGTTGCGATTCATGCAACTGCGGCATAATGCTTGCGTTCAGTTCTCAGAATTCGCAGATCTCACCGCACCTCCCGATATGCCCACACCCTGACCGTCGCGCCGGGTGATCCATCCACAGCTTTGCACTATCGGAACGCGCGTCCTGAGGATTGCGCGGCATGCGATAACTGACATATCAGTAATAAGCCTGGAGAATCTTCCCTGTCAAGAAATATTTTCGAAGGTAGCGCCCACGCGGCATAGGATCCTCTCCATGAAGTACTGGAGGCATCCTCAACATACGATATCGATTGACAACTCGCAGAAAGGTAAGAGAAGCTGAGAAAAGTTCTGTAATATCAGTGCGACTGGCACTTTACAGGAAAAATCAGCATGGCTTTCGCAGCCGTCTCGTAAATAACATGCCGCACCGGGAGGACACGCATCTTGCATCGTCGGCAACAGCTTGCGCTACTCCTTTTCGTGCTTCTTTTACTCATGCGCACTTCGCTGCCTCAAACCCTTGACCGGATTTCTGGGCCGCTTACCGCATCTGCCAATCCCAACTACTTCCAGGACGCTCACGGCTCTGTACTCATCCTAAGTGGCTCGCAGACCTGGAATACGCTTCAAGATTGGGGTAGCAATGGCTCGCCGCAAGCTTTGGATTTCACCTCTTATGTCCATTTCCTGGCCGCACACGGACACAATTTCACTTTGTTATGGCGGGTGGAATTGCCGCATTTTTGCTCTCTTCCAACTACAGTAGGTTCTCCACCGGACATGACTGTCAGCCCGCAGCCATGGCTGAGGACCGGTCCAGGAAGAGCAACGGACGGTGGTCTGAAATTCGATCTTACAAAGCTCAATCAAAGCTATTTCGATCGCTTGCGAACGAGGGCGCAGGCACTGAACAAGGCCGGCATTTACGTCGGCGTCGATCTATTCATCGGAGAATGGCTCAATGTCTTTCGCTGCTCCAGCGATGGCTATCCCTTCACCGGAGCCAACAATATCAATGGCGTCGATGATGGTTACGTTGGTGGAAAGCGCGGAGTTGCGTCCATTACGATGACGGCCCCCAACGCGATTACCCAGTTGCAGGATGCATATGTCGAGAAGACAATCGACACGTTGAACGATCTGCCGAATGTACTCTGGATGATTTCTGAGGAGGCACCCGCAAATTCTGTCTGGTGGAATCACCATCAGATTTCGCACATCGAAAAATATGAATTGAAGAAACGCTATCAACATCCCATCGGTTACGCCGCACTGACAGGTTCCCCCGACGCAACGATTTACAACTCCAATGCGGACTGGGTAGCGCCCGCTATTAGAGTTTCTCCTTTCCGGACGTGTGGCAAAGGCCATCCCGCCTGCAAAGTGAACATCAATGACAGCGACCACTCCTACTACGGGATGTGGAATGAGACGGCGCAACAAAACCGCAACTATGCATGGGAAAATTTCATGACTGGCAATCAAGTGCTGTTTATGGACCCTTACCTGGTGTACTATCCGCGCCAGCGCCGCAACGTGTGCGACTCGCCAATGCACGCCATCTGTACTCATCCGGATCCGCGCTGGGAAAATTTCAGGAACAATCTTGGCTACATTCTGAGGTATTCGCGGAGGCTCAATCTTGGCAGTGTGACTCCTCATCCCGCACTCAGTTCCACGGGATATTGTCTTGCCCAGATTCCATCGAAAGGCGCGGAATACCTGACATACGCTCCCTCGGGCGGTCCGTTCACGATGGACCTTTCCGCCATGCCGAGTTCGAGAAGATTGAAAGTCGAGTGGTTTAGTCCAGCGACGGGAGCTACTATTGCCGGTCGAATCATTGCATCCGGATCGTCTGCCCAAACATTTACTCCTCCGTTTCACGGAGATGCGGTGCTGTACCTGGTGGATTCCGCTGGCCACGCCAGCGCGCATGCAAAAAGTACTGACGGAAAGTAGGCTCCCCTTGTTGATGTCACCGATAAAAACACCTGCGCTTCTGCTGGACCTGGCTGGAATGGAATCCAATTTGAAGAAGATGGCGCGATTTTTCGACGAAGGTCCCACGCGATTGCGCCCGCATTACAAGAACCACAAATGCGTGGCCCTTGCAAAAAAGCAAATGGAGTTTGGCGCGATCGGAATAAGCTGCGCGACGCTTGGTGAAGCGGCAGCACTGGTGAAGAGCGGGATCTCGAGCATTTTGCTAGCCAATGAAATCGCTGGTTCGGTCGCAATCGAACAGTTTGCTCAACTCTCGCGAGAAGCCGATCTGATCGTTGCAGTCGACAACGAATCAACCGTCTCGGCGCTGGCTGCAGCCTCCACAGGGATCAACAAGGCCATAAGCGTCGTTGTTGACATTGATACAGGCATGGGCCGCGGCGGAATAGCACCGGGGAAATCGGCTCTCGCACTGGCAGAACTTGCCGCCGCCAAAGGCCTTCGATTCCGCGGCGTGATGGGTTATGAGGGCCATTGCGGCCGCTTGCCGCCAGGACCGGACAAGGTGAGTGCTACACGCCAGGCGATGACAAAGCTGGTCAGTACTGCAAAGCTGATCCAGTCTCACGGCCTATCCGTTGAAATTGTGACTGCCGGTGGAACCGGGACTTATTCCATCTCCGGCAGGTTTCCCGGGGTGACAGAAATTCAGGCAGGCTCCTACCTTGTCATGGATACCGATTACCGCACGGTATGTGCAGATTTTCAACCCGCGCTCAGCGTCCTGGGAACAGTCATCAGCATCACCCCCGGCGAACGGCTGATTCTCGATGTAGGACTGAAAGCAATCAGTGGAGAGCGAGGGCTACCCACATTGAAAGACCTGGATGGCGCGCGACTTCGCAAACTGAATGCTGAGCACGCCATCGTCGATATCCTGGACGAAAATCTAGCAGTGCGCGTTGGGGATCAGATAGAGATCTGGGCACACTATAGCGATGCAACGATCAATCTCCATCGCGAGATGCTTGGAGTACGCGATGGCCGCGTGGAAGAAAAGTTCTTGCTGGAGAGCTGAAAGTTGCGTGGAGGCTGCAGCTAAATGAGCATTTTGCCCGACTATTTGGAAGGCGCCATCGATCTTCACGTCCACAGTGCGCCTGACGTGGATGCCCGGCGCTTTGACGATCTAGATCTCGCACGGGAAGCCCAGCGTGCGGGAATGGGCGCTATTCTCATCAAGTCTCACCAGAACTCCACAGTCGAACGCGCCTGGTTGGTTGCAAAGGTCGTGTCTGATATTCAGGTTTTCGGCGGTCTAGTTCTCAACAATACGGTTGGAGGGCTAAACGTTGAGGCTGTGCAACTTGCGATCGCGATGGGAGCGAAGGAAATCTGGATGCCCACGAGGTCAGCGCTGAATCACCGGAAACATCATGACCAGGCCGGCGGCATTTGGATCCTCGACGCGAGCGGTGATCTTGTCCCAGAAGCGACTGCCATCCTGCAAGTGATGGCCCAGAGCGACTGCATCCTCAGTACCGGTCACTTGAGTCCACCGGAGGCTTTCGTTCTAATTCATCGTGCGCGCAGGTACGGCGTTCACAAGATCCTCGTTACACACCCGGAATGGGCGCCCACGTTCTATTCCATTGAGGAGCAGAAAAAACTCGCGCAGCTCGGCCATGTCTGGTTCGAGCGGTGCTTCGTTTCTACGACACATCTGTGCGGATGCGTGCCCTTCCATGTGATCGAACAGGCGATTGTCGAAACCGGGGTTGATACAACCGTGCTTTCCACCGACCTGGGCCAGTTGCAAACACCCCCGCCAGCCGAAGGACTAGGGCTGTATGCAGCACAACTGCGCAGTTCCGGTTTTTCTCAGGAGCAAATTCGACAGATGATGTGCACCAACCCAAATCGCCTGCTATTCGAAAAAAGGACAGGAGAATCGTGAAGATATTAAAGGGTGGATTGATTGGATGTGGGTTCTTCTCCCAACATCATCTGGAAGCCTGGCGCCGCATGCCGAACGTCCAGATCGTGGCGGCATGTGACCCTTCTATCGAAAAGGCCAGTGCCGCAGCGCAACGGGCCTATGCCTCGGCAGAAGAAATGCTGAATGCCGAACACCTTGATTTTGTCGATATCGTCACGCGCTCCACGGAGCACCTGGATCTGATCTCTCTTGCGGCAGCCAAGGGGCTCGCGATCATCTGCCAAAAACCCATGGCTCCAGACTTCGTAACGGCCCGCCGCATGGTGGAGATTGCGGAGAGCCATCGAGTCCGTTTCATGATTCACGACAATTGGAGATGGCAACCGTGGTATCGAGCCGCGCGAACGATCATCGCCCGGGGCGATATCGGAACTCCGGTGAGTTTTGGATTCCGATGCAGATGGAAGGACGGTCTGGGCGATGAACCGTATCCCAAGCAGTCATATTTCCGCTATCTCCGTCGTTTCATGATCGATGAGACCCTGGTACATCACATCGACACAGCTCGTTTCATTTTCGGGGATATTCTTTCGGTCTATGCCGAGACCGTAAGACGAAATCATCGCATTGCTGGAGAAGACCATGCCCTCCTGACGATCCGGCACGGCAACGGTTTAATTGGATGGATTGACGGTCACAGCTTTGCAGATCAAGAGGAGAGTGGCCCTAGCCTTGACGAGACTACTTTCGACGGTGAATTGGGATCGATCCGCATCACTGGCCGAGGCGAAATCTGGTTCGGCAAGGAGAAAATCTGGACCGATAATTTTACGAATGGATACCGTGGAGACAGCGTCTATGCCGCCCAGGCTCACTTCGTCGACTGCCTGGAAACTGGCCGCCCTTTTGAGTCCGAAGCCCGCGAATACCTGGAAAAGACATTCTCTGTGGTCGAGGCCGCCTATGAGAGCGTTTCTTCGCGCCGATCTGTGGATGTTGCCTCGATAAACATTTGTGCTGCCCATCAGACGGATGGCTAAGAGCCATAACGCCCAGAGCGGAACGTCGCTTTGAATCCGCGATGGACAGGAGCACAGTCCGGATAAACTCTGTTATCGCAGTATTCGCTCGCGAACGACGTTTTTTATGATTTTCGTCGAAAGACACATATATTCAAGCGATATGCAAGCGTTGATTGTTCGACCAGTTCGCGTGCATAGACTAAACTGAACCGAAGAAATCCGATGAACATCGCCCCTTCAGAGAAACATTCCGATTACCGAAAAGTCGCGATCATTACCGGAGCAGGAAGTGGGATTGGGCGCGCGGTGGCGTTGGCCATGCAGTCTGCAGGATACGCCATAGTGTTAGCCGGCCGTCACCTTGCATCATTGGAACAGACGGCGTCTATGGCCAACATTGCGGGGCCCGAGCTGCACCCCGTTCCAACCGATGTGACTCTAACCGATTCGGTGCGGGCTCTGTTTGCTTTTACCCGCAGCATGTTCGGTCGATTGGATGTTCTCTTTAACAACGCCGGTGTAGGCGCTCCAGGAATTCCGATGGAAAATCTCACCTACGACCAATGGTCCCAGGTGGTAAGTGTGAATCTTACAGGAACCTTCTTGTGCGCACAGGAGGCGATCCGGCTGATGAAGTCGCAGCATCCGGGCGGGGGAAGAATTATCAACAACGGTTCTATTTCGGCACATGCACCGAGACCCCATTCCGCTCCCTACACGGCCACAAAACATGCCATCACCGGGCTAACAAAATGCATCTCGCTCGACGGTCGCCAGTACGACATCGCCTGCAGCCAGATTGACATCGGAAATGCCACTACGGAAATGAGCCAGCAATGGGCGGCCGGGGCTCTACAAGCGAATGGAGACATGGTTGTGGAGCCGACCTTCGACGTGCAGCACGTCGCCAAAGCCGTTCTCTACATGGCCAGCCTGCCGTTGGATGCAAACGTTCAGTTCATGACAGTAATGGCAACAAAGATGCCTTTTGTCGGACGCGGCTAGATTGCCTCGTTCGTGATTCCTGGAATATTGACTTAGAAAAAATAGCGGCACCCGCAACGCACACTTCGAATGTTGCACTGTTTTTACATTGACCCGGAGATGATCTTCATGGCGCGACCCGTAAAAGGCAGATCAAAACCGCCTGTGCCACCTTTGCCCGAACATGCCTATCGAACAATTCGGGAGCAGATCCTTCAAGGGAGGTTCCGTATCGGAGCGCCTCTTTCGAGACGACAATTGGCGGATGAATTGTGCATGAGCATAGTCCCGGTGTCGGAAGCTTTTCAGCGGTTGCTGCAAGAAGGGCTGAT
>JAJZCA010000403.1 GCA_021798735.1 Acidobacteriota bacterium
CGTTGGCCCCTCCGACTCAGGCTAACGTTGAAAACTCCCCAAGGCAATCCCTAATCGGAGGTGTTCGTCGATTGAAGTTTGTGGAGCGCCGGGCGGGAATCTAAACTCGCGAATACCGTTTTGCGAGCTTGGCTCGCCGCATCGGCGGATAGATGACCAGGCCAGTGCATCGAGGAACCGTGAAGCTGAGAGAGGGCCGCGCACGGCCTCTGTAAGGAAGCGCGAAGATCAAGCGAGGCTTCCCCAACTTCTTGCAGCAGCGACGGGCGTCCATCGATAACCGCGATGAAGTCTTCAAGGTGATGGCTTGCGAAGTAGTCCTCATGGCCGCGTCCACGGATTCAGTGGAGGCGCAAGCAGTGCGCGGGAATCGTTCGGACGCAATCTACGTCGGGCCAGCACAACTTGAGGCAATGGGAACGGTTCAGGGAGCATTCTTCCGACACTCCTACCAGACTCTCTCGTGGTCCACGTTTCTCGACGGCGTCGTTGTCTTTAGGGAGGAGCATCCGCCGAGCCGTGGAAACGAGAAGTAGGGGGCCATTTCCCCCTGTAACTTCAAGCTAACCCATTGCCGCTGTGGCCGGTCAGCTCGCTTCGTTCCAAGAAAATCTCTACGTGCGAGCCGTTGCGCTGCGCGGCGATTCCTTGCGCCGTTCCTTGTCCGGGGCGCCGACCAGGCCCGCGACCTTCTCCACCGGCCGCTTGCGGTCTTCATGCGCCACCAGCAGCGCTTCCAGTTGTTGGATCAGGGCGGTGCTGTTCATCGGCTTCACCAGCATTTCATCCGCGCCATCATCGCGCCAGGCATCGTCGCTGGTTGGGAAGGCGGTCAGCAGCGCCACCGCCGGTTGATACGGCGCTGCCTTCGCTGCCCGTGTCACTTCCAGGCCCGCTTGATCGCTCTCCATGCGCATGTCCGTAATCACCATCACAAACGTGGAACTGCGCAGCTTCGATTTGGCATCGCGTGCCGACGTGGCAGTCTCTACTTCAAAGCCGTGGATTTCCAGCAGTGCTTTCAAGGTAAGCAGGATGGCAGGTTCATCGTCGACCAAAAGAATGCGGCGCTTCATATGGATGGGATTCCCTTCTTACGTACGCAATCAATGTAAGCCAAGTCAGCGGGATTGTCGATCTGCAAGTGAACAGATTCCGCCAGATGCATCGCGATCCTTGGTCGCACGATTGTTACACTGGCAGGGTGACAGGATACCACGTGGAAAACTTCGGCTGCCGCGCCAGCCAGGCCGACGGAGACGCAATTGCCGCCGACATGGAAGCCCTCGGAGCTGCCCCGGCCAAAGGTTTCCCCCACGCCGACATCGTAGTGGTCAACACCTGCACCGTCACCGCCGAAGCCGATCGAGACGCCCGCGCCTACATTCGCCGCATCCAGCGCGGCAATCCCCACGCTCGCATCGTTGTGACCGGCTGTTATGCGCAACGTGCGCCCGAAGAAATTGCCGCTCTGCCCGGAGTATTTGCCGTCGTCGGCAACAGCCATAAAGGTCAGGTTGCCTCCATCGCGCTCGCGTCCGTCGAGGATACGCCGTTGTCTTCGCCGGACCAGAATTGCGGGTTCCCGGCGAATGAAAACTCCCGCGTTGCTATGGCAACCTCGTTCCCGCATTTTGTGCCCGTGTCTTCACTCGCGTCCGCGCCAAATTTCGGCCCAGAGCGGCTACCCGGCACCCCCGCGTTCGTCCTTGCCGGAGACATCTTCGCCCATAGCGATTTTCAGTTGCCTTCCCTGCCTGCATCCGCCATCGAACACCTGGCGGAAACCGCTGCCGCTCATCGAACTCGACCCTCCTTGAAAATTCAAGACGGATGCGGCAATCGCTGCACGTTTTGCGTCATTCCCTCCACTCGCGGCAACAGCCGATCCCTGTCGAAGCCGCAGGTGCTCGACTCCGTCGAACGCTTCATCGCCGCCGGTGGCCAGGAGCTCGTCCTCTCCGGCATCAACCTCGGCCGCTGGGGTAGCGATCTGGCTCCGCAACTGCGCTTCGAAGACCTTCTGGCTGAAATCTTTGAAACCACGTCACTCCCACGCCTCCGCATCAGTTCCGTCGAGCCGATGGACTGGACCGACGGCCTGATCGCGCTGCTGCGTCATTATGGGACAGGGCGACATCCCCGCCTCGCCCGCCACGTTCACATGCCATTGCAATCCGGATCGGATCGCGTCCTGCGCCGCATGCACCGTCGCTATCGCCCCTGGCATTATTCCGATCGGCTGGCCAAAGTTCGCGCCGCCTGTCCGGACGCCGCCATCGGCGCCGACGTCATGGCCGGCTTTCCCGGCGAAACCGACGAAGAATTCCGCGAGAGCTACGACTTCATCGCCGCCCAGCCGCTCACCTATCTGCACATCTTTCCGTTTTCCGCGCGGCCCGGCACGCCCGGCTGGGAACTCCATCGGCTCCATCCCGTCTCCTCCGCCGCCGTCCGGGAACGCATGGCTGCCTTGAGCGACCTGATCCACAAGAAGAATCTCGCCTTCCGCTCCGCGTTCATCGGAAAGCAGCTCAGCGCGGTCACGCTCGTGGCTCCCAAGGAAAAATCCTCGTCCGTCTCCAGCCACGGCCACCGAACCCCTGCCATGACAGACAACTTTATCTCCGTCGAGATCGCAGGAGCTATTGCGCCGAATTTGCTTGTCCCCGTTCTCATCTCCGGGTTAACGACCCACGGCCTGTCTGGAACCATGGCAAGCGAAATGCGCTCCATCGCGTGATAGTTTGGCAACCGCTGGCGCGCGCCTGTCATCTGCTGATGTAGCGCCTTGGTTGCGTCCGCATCTGGTCGGCGGCCTTTTCGGGCGAAATGTTATACTCACGAGGCGAGGCAACCCCTCGCGCATTTGGAGGCGGCACATCGATAAGCGTTCGGCGAAACAGTTTATCCGCATCAACGATCGGATACGTGCGCGTGAAAT
>JAJZCA010000404.1 GCA_021798735.1 Acidobacteriota bacterium
AGTTTCCCTGGCCGAGGAAGGCAGCAGGTGTGCGGCATCGCCAGCGGTGAGCCAACGGCCATCTCTGGTAATGCCGATCAGGTGGACATCATACTTTCTCTGGTCCATGGCCTGAAGAACCGAAGCGGCTGACAGCAGCGAAACCTCATGTTCGCCGCTGCGACCGCCAAAGAGAATGCCTACACGCAGTTTTTTCATGGGAGCGGGATGAAAGTTCAGTGTACTGCGAGGAGAAAGATTTCCCGCACTTCAAAATGAACCAATCCACAGGGTTCACACAATTGGTATACATTTGTCATGGCTTCGAGGAGCCTGCACCGTCAGCGCCACATCCGGCATCCATAGAAACAGGCGAGAAACCAGCGGAGGAAGTAGCGAATGGAACAAAGAATATTGGGAAAGGGCCTGAAGGTTTCCGAACTGGGCCTGGGATGTATGGGAATGTCCGATTTTTACAGCGGACGAGAGAGCGATCAGGATTCAATTGCAGTGATTCATCGAGCCTTGGAGTTGGGAATCGATTTTCTGGACACAGCCGACATGTATGGGCCGCACACAAATGAAGTGCTGGTGGGCAAAGCCATTCGCGACCGACGGGACAAGGTTGTGCTGGCAACAAAATTTGGTATCCTGCGCGACACCAAGACGGGCGCGCCTTTGGGTGTGAACGGGCGTCCCGAATACGTAAAGAGTGCCTGCGAAGGCAGCTTGCAGCGACTCGGCGTCGAGACCATCGACCTCTATTATCAGCATCGCGTCGACCAAAAAGTACCCATTGAAGAGACGGTGGGTGCCATGGCGGAACTGGTGCGTGAGGGAAAGGTGCGGCACCTTGGGCTGTCGGAAGCGGCTCCAGCGACGCTTCGGAGGGCCGTAGCTGTCCATCCTATTGCCGCATTACAGACCGAATACTCGTTGTGGACCCGTGACCCTGAGGATGAAGTTCTCACCACCTGCCGGGAGCTGGGCGTCGGCTTTGTTGCCTATAGTCCGCTGGGGCGCGGATTTTTGACTGGCCGCTTTCGCAAGCTGGAGGATTTGCCGGCCGATGACTATCGCCGCAATTCTCCACGCTTTCAAGGGGAGAATTTTGCGCTCAATCTCGACCTGGTGAAAAAAGTGGAGGAGCTGGCCCAGGAAAAAGGCTGCACTGCCTCTCAACTGGCGTTGGCGTGGGTATTGGCGCAGGGCGAGGACATCGTCCCGATCCCGGGCACGAAAAAGCTGCGCTATCTGGAAGAAAATGTCGGCGCAGTTTCAGTCCAGTTGACGGCTGCCGACTTGAAGCACATTGCGGAAGTGGCTCCGCAAGGCGTGGCGTCCGGGCCGCGATATCCGGAGGTCGCCATGCAACATGTCAACGGCTGATCGCTGTCCGGATCAGCCGCAGTGAACCTAACTCCGTAAACCGCTATTCAGCTAACGACTGGTTTTGCGGTGAGGTACGCGGGCGGCGTGAGCGGGTGGTTTTTCGTTGGCTGTTTCCGCCAGCGCCTGGTCGATGATGGCATACAGATGATTCGGATCCACCACTTCGACGTAAGGAACTCCCGTGGTCTGATTGGTGACCACCCAGATGGTAGGCGTGTGCTCAATGCCGACGCGCTGGCCCAGCGCATAGTCCGCCTTCACTTCCGCCGCCAGTTTGCCTTGCGGATCGACGACGAACGGAAATCCTATGCCATGCTGCTGAGCAAACTTGTCAGCGAACGCTCGCAAGTCCGCCGGAGTCTCAATGCTGCGTTGATTGGCAAATACTGCATTGCGAAAATCATCGCCCAGTTTCTTCGACTTGGTATCGAACCAACGCGCGTCCACGGCAGCCTGAAAGCTCCACGCATGGAAGGGTAGCGGAAAGTCGTAGCGAATCCAGGGAATGCGATATTTCGCGGCAGCGCCCATCAGTAATGGATTGTCTTGACCGCACATGGGACACTCCATGTCGTCGAACTCCACAATGGCCACACGGGCACCTGCGGGTGCCTTTAACGGCGTTGCGTCATGAACCTGGGTGTAGGCTGCGCTCTGCGCGCGAAGAATTGGAGTCGCGGCCATGAACGCCGGAATGAAAAGGAGAGCGAAAATTCGTTTCAAGAAAACCTGCTGAATCGCCGGTTGCGACATAGTTGTTATTTTACGGCCTCAGCAAGAATTTTTCGTGCATGGCAACCGTCGGCGCACAGCAAAAATCCACTCTTCCCTCTGTTTTCATGGCAATACAGCTCAAACCAACCTCTAGTGAGGAGAAGGCTTGTTCCCTGTCGATTGCACCCCGTTCGGTTGAGATTTCGCACCGGTCGTCGAAGCAACCGGCTTTTTATGATGCGTCGTACGATGCACCGTTCTATGCCGAACCTCGTTGTCGACCACGATGGTTTTCCCATGCGCGCCGGAAATACTCTGGTTGGCCGGGCTGGCTTCTATTCGCATCTGCAACTGGACCAGTTGCTGATGCTGTAAGGCCGCCGCACTCACCATCTGTGCGGTCGCCGATTTTCGGGCAGCTTCCAGCCGCTGAAGAGCGCTGTCGAGCATCGCCGCATCGGTTTTCTTCTCAGTCAGGTCGGCAGCTAATGTCAGGCGCACCAACACGTCGTAGAGAGCGCCGACATTCTGCATCACGCGCAGTTGCGCGTCCAAGGCCGTCGGCGCTGCCTGTGCCTGCTGAAAAAGCACAGGCAGTTGATGGGAAAGGTCTTGCGTGATGGAGTCGGCATCACTTTGCAATTGAGCCTTCCAACTCTTAGAGAGTTTCCAATGGTCAATTTGGATTTGGCCGACGCTGTTTCCCACTTGTTCTAACGCCGGATGCAGCGACTCGCTGAAGGCAGGATAGAGCGTGGCGGCCTGCGACGAGGGCACCGTTGCCGCATTCGACTGCAGCCCTGCCGCGGAAACCTTGTGCGTAAGGACCATAA
>JAJZCA010000042.1 GCA_021798735.1 Acidobacteriota bacterium
GTATCAGAATGCGCTACAGTGATCTTGTCGGTCGAGTAATCTACAGCGAACGGCGAACATAGTCTTAACTGTTTGTGTCAGCCCAGGGGACAACCCCACTCCGAAGCCGTAATAGAAGTCTGGCGCTGGGTGACGAAGGTGCAAGCTATCTAGCGGCTAATTTCCCGATTGTCGTCTTTCGGGTCGGGTACGAAGCGATAGCCGATGCCGCGCACAGTTTGCAAATGAACGGGATGAGCAGGATCGTCTTCGAGATAGCGGCGCAAGCGAACGACAAAGTTATCGATGGCCCGTGTATCGGTATCCTCATGTAAATGCCAGACCTTCTCCAGGATCTCGCTACGGGAGATGGCCCGTTCCGGGTTGTGCACGAGATAGCGTAAAAGTTCCACCTCCATCATTGTCAGCCGCACTTGCTTGTCGGCGGCACGCAGCTCCAGCAGCGAAAAGTCGATGGTCTTGCCGTCGAAGGTATATTCATCCACGGCCTGCAACTCTGCGTCGGAGGCCTGGGGGCGAAGCCACTGAGAACGGCGAAGCAGACTGTTCAACCGGGCCAGCAGAATGGAAAGTTCAAAGGGCTTGGGGAGATAATCGTCCGCCCCAGCGGCAAACCCCTCCAACACGTCCTCCGGTCTTCCGCGCGCTGTCAGCATCAGGACAGGCGTGTAATTCTGCGCGGCACGCATCGCGCGAGCAACGGCAAATCCATCCATCCCTGGAAGCATTACGTCCAGGATCACTGCATCGAACGGGGAGCATTGTTTTAACAGCAGATCGACTGCAGACTCACCATCCCCGGCGACAGCGGCCCCGTACCCCTCAGCCTGAAGATTGAAAAGCAATCCCTGGGCGAGGTGCGCCTCGTCTTCGACAATCAGAATGCGGCTCCCTGTTCTCTCGCCTGATTTGTGAGCGGCTGCAGCGTTGCGCGAATTCACTTCGTCTTTGCTCACGAATCTCCTTGTCTACTCTACGAATGCAGCAACCGTGGCAATTGGACTGTGATCGTTGTTCCTCGACCTTCGCCATCGCTGGCGGCGCTGGCATCGCCGCCATGCTGTCGTGCAATCGTCCGAACCAGGAACAGACCCAACCCGGTGCCCTTGGTGCGCAACACGGTCAGACTGGGCACGCGATAGAATCGCTTGAAAATCCGCTTCAAATGCGCATCCGGAATGCCGATGCCGTTATCGGTCACCCGCAGGACCACCCAGGCATCGTGCTCTACGGTCAGTCGAACGCGAATCTTCGGATCCTTCGGAGAGTATTTCACGGCGTTGTCGAGCACATTCATAATGGCCGCCCGCAAATCTTCCGGGTTTCCCACGACGATCATGGACATGCCGCTGGTTTCATTCAAGAACTCGATTGTGCCGAGCGGCAAGTGGTTTCGCAGCGCCACCACCTGACAGGAATCTTCTACCATTTCTCGGATATCGACTCGAATGCTGATGTCGTCGGGCCCGCGTTGGCCAACTTCACCGGCCTTCAGCACCTGCTCCACCGTTGCCAGCAATCGCTCGCTATCGTCGATCATGATGCGATAAAACTCCTGCCGTTTTTCCTCGCTCAGGTCGCGCCGCTGCAGGGTTTCAAGATACAGGCGGATGGAGGCGATCGGAGTCTTCAATTCGTGCGTGACGGCGTTCAGAAAGCTGTCGTGGCGCTCGTTGCGGCGTATTTCTCGTACCAGGAAGATGGTGTTCAGTACCACACCCGCAATCAGGATCCCAAAAAAGAAAACGCCGAGAACCAAAGGAACAATTTCATGCCAGTTGAGGATGACCCAGCGGACATTTAACGCAATCGCGAGCACTACCAGGCAGGCGCCTAGGGTGATGAAGAAGGCGATGGTTCCGCGGCGGCGCGTGATCTTTTGCATATTCGTTGAACTTTCTTCAGGCAAACGAAAAGCCTGACGGCAGTATAGAGCGGATTTCCTTGAAGAAATCGCTCCAGCCGTCAGGCTTAAGGGCATGAGAGGAACGCAAGCTTTTTACGAGGGCTGTACGCCTGCTGGACGAGGATCGTCGGGATCGAATTGAGCCACCTTGATCTGACGCGCCAGGCCGAGCTTTTTCAGCAACCAGATGCCATAGTAATTAGGATCGAATTCATACCAGGCCAGTCCATGCCGCGCCGATACAGGGTGCGCGTGATGGTTGTTATGCCATCCCTCGCCACCGGTCAGCAGCGCAACCCACCAGCTATTGCGGGAGTCATCACGAGTCTGGAAGCGACGTGAACCCCATAGGTGGGTCGCGGAGTTGACCAGCCACGTTGCATGAAGCCCAATGGTGACGCGGAGAAATATTCCCCACAGAACCCACTGCCATCCGCCAATCGCCAGCAGGACCACCCCCTCAACAGTCAAGGGGACCCAATGGTACTTGCTCAACAAGACATAAAAGCGGTCCTTCGCAAGATCGGGCGCGTAACGGGCCAACATCGCGGTCTCCGTGTGCAGGGCCTTACCTTTCAGAATCCAGCCAGCGTGGGCCCACCATCCGCCTTCCGTGGGTGTGTGCGGATCGCCGACATGGTCGCTGTACTGGTGATGCACGCGATGGGTAGCGACCCAGAACATTGGTCCGCCTTCCAATGCGGTGGTGGCGAAAATGGCCATCAGATATTCGACCCATTTGGGAACTTTGTAGCCGCGATGCGTCAACAGGCGGTGGTAACACATGCCGATGCCGACATTGATTGACAGTACATAAGTCACGACGAAGACCGCCAGCGCGCTCCAACTGAAGAAGAAGAGCGCGGCAATGGCGCCGACATGAAAGAGGGTCAGAAAAACGGCGGTCGTCCAGGTCACACCATTGTCTTGGGTTGCGCGACCCAACACCGGGAGCGATGGCTTTCTGTGCGCTGCGACGGTCGGCTTATACACAGGGACGGCAACCGGAGTACCTACAAACGATGCCTCGACGGTCTCGATCATTGTGGGAGGAAGGGAGGAAGTCTCGATGGTATTCATCGCGACGACTTCATTGGACATGGGAGCCACACAGTACCTCAAGAGAAAGTATGAAATTGCTTATTCTTCCAAGGCTAGCAGTGGGGTAGACAGGCGAGTGTAAGACTTTTGTAATTGCCTTTGGATGAAGATGTTTTTCGTCTGCAACCTGAGCGGAATCGCGTTTAACACTTGCGCGCACGATGAAAATGTGAAGAATTTGACCTGCATCCAGGACAGAACCGAAATGATTTGATACGGTGGAACTGCTGTGACAATTCCACGGAAAACCATTCGAACCCATTGCACGCGCCTGTTAGTTTATCTTTTCGTTTCCGGCTTAACATACGCGCAAAGCACCACGCCTGCTGTGCGAACGGTTCCTCTGCCCAGCAGCAAGATGTTGATCGAACCGGTGCCCGGCGCTCCGCAAAAGACCAACAGTCTTCCTATGGCGATGGCGATTTCTCCAGACGGCCGCTACGTTGCCGTCGTGAATGCCGGCTATGGGACGGCGGAATCCAAGGGCGAGCAGTCCGTTGCCATCCTGGACGTAAAATCGCACAGGCTGCTGGACTTTCCCAATCCTCATACGCGTAAGAGCGCGCTGCAAACGCTGTACTCGGGCATCGCTTTCGGTAGCGACGGCCAGCATCTGTACGTCAGCATCGCCTCTCTGACACATCCGTCGCCGGATGGAAAACGAGCTGTGGGGAATGGCATTGTTGTCTATCGCTGCGTCGATGGTCGGGTCACTGAAGAGAAAATACTGCCCATCCCGTTGCAGCAACTCGCGGATGGCAAGCGGCAGAATAAAATGGGCGCTCACTCACTGCCCGTAGGCATGGCGAATCCGTACCCTGCAGGATTGACGGTGGTGCATGGACCGGATGGCGATCGCCTTCTGATTGCGGACAACCTCTCCGACGATGCACTGCTGATGAATGTATCCGACGGAAAGATTCTTTACCGCTTCGATCTCTCCACTAGTCATACGGTACCCGCCTCATATCCGATTGCAACGGTTGCTACCCAGGATGGTAAGCGTGGATTTGTGGCGCTTTGGAACGCCTCGGAGGTTGCCGAGCTGGATCTGGTCCACGGACGCGTTCTGCAGATGCTCCCTCTGTTGCCGCCTCGTGATCCCATTGACCCTAGTTCGCATCCTGCGGCATTGGCACTGAATGAGAAAAAGCGAATTCTCTATGTCGTACTGGCGAACCGGGATTCGGTTGCCGCTGTTGCGATTGGCAGGCACGCAGGAAAGCACGGCGGCATGCACACGCTGGGCAATTTCGACACGCGGTTGCCCGGACAGACATATTTTGGTGCGTTTCCGGATGCTTTGACGATCTCGCCGGACGGAAATCGTTTGTATGTAACGGATGCCAGCCTGGATGCGATTGCAGTCTTCAATCCTCATGCGCTCAAGCGGAATCCGAAAGGCCCCGTCCATGCGTATGGGTTCATTCCCACGGAATGGTACCCTACAGCCCTTGTCGCGACGGCCGACGAACTGTATGTGGCCACGGGCAAAGGGCAGGGGACCGGTCGCAATAATTTTGCGCCAGCGAATCCTTCGCCGTCCCACAACAAGAAGAAAGAACCCTCGCCTCCGCATACGTATATTGCTTCACTCCTCTACGGTTCGCTGGCATCGATGGATCGGGCAATCGCGGATCAACAACTGAAGCAACTCAGCAACCAGGTGATGGAGAGCAACCGCATGCACGCGGCGGAGCAGCAGATTGTTTTTCACGCCGCCGGCAATCCCATCCGCCACGTTATATACATCATCAAAGAAAACCGTTCCTACGATCAGGTCTTCGGCGATTTGAACGTCGGTAACAACGATCCAAGGCTGACAATGTACGGCGAAGCCATCACGCCGAACGAACATAAGCTGGCAGAGCAGTTCGGCATTCTCGATAATTTCTATGACTCTGGAGAAGTCTCCGGCGACGGTCACGTCTGGTCGACCGCAGCCATTACCAGCGATTACACCGAGAAAACATGGCAGCAGAGTTATCGCGGCGCAGAGCGGACGTACGACTATGAGGGCATTGTCGCCAACGGGTATCCGCTACAGGAAAAGATTTCCGATGTCGACGAGCCGGCCAGCGGTTATCTATGGACCAACCTGGCGAAGCATGGTAAAACCTATTACCACTTCGGCGAATTTATAGCGACCAAATTTTGCAGCCAGGCAGCGAAGCCGAAAAAAACAGCTGGTCCGCTGCAAGGCACTCCTGAGCCCAGCCCACAGGTCTGTGCGCGCAATTCGATTCGTAAAGGAGAACCCGTCCCGGCGAACTACGGCGGAGGAATCAGCCAATACCCTTGGCCAATTCCTCTGATCGCCCGCGATGTGGCGACCAAGCCGGAGCTGGTCGGTCACTTCGATCCGCAATTTCAGGACTTTGAACTCAGCGTGCCGGACCAATTTCGCGTGTCAGAATTTCTCACGCATTTTCGGAAGTGGGTGGACGATCGCGAGCGTGGGAGGGACACCATGCCAGCGTTTGTGATGCTGAGGCTTCCTGATGATCACACGGCAGGCACCACTCCTGGGATGCCGCGTCCGGAGGCATCCATTGCCGACAACGATCTCGCCGTCGGTCGAGCTGTCGATGCGGTGTCTCACAGTCCTTTCTGGAATGACACAGCATTTTTCATTCTCGAGGATGACGCTCAGGATGGGGCGGACCATGTGGACGCACACCGGAGCCTGATGCTGGTAGTCAGCAAATACGCGCCACGTCCAAAAGCCGACGGAACACCGTTTTTGGATCGTCATTTTTACACGACAGTTAGCGCGGTTCGAACGCTGGAAAGTTTGTTGGGCCTGCCGCCGATGAACAACAACGATGCTTTTGCGCCGTTGATGACGCCGGAGTTCGCAGGCGACGGCACGCAACCCGCGTACAACGCCGACTACGTCAACCGCGACAATGGCCGAATCTATGAAGCCAACACGGCGAAGAGCTACGGAGCCGAACAGTCCGCGAAGATGAATTTCAGCCATGCCGATATGGCCGACACGGCAAAGCTGAACGTCATACTATGGCGCGACGAAATGGGAAGCCAACCGATTCCGCAGCAGCTACTCACGCCGCATCCTCACCATCCCGACGGGGATGGTGACTGACGCAGCATCTTTGAGCTATTCAGCAAAATCGACGTGGACGGCCTGGGGAATCACGCCGCGCTCATGTCCCATTTCCAGCAGTCGCCGAATGGCTTCTTTTCCATCTTCGCCATAATCCAGGGTTCGTTCGTTGACATACATGCCGACAAACCGATTTGCTGAGGGTGTATCAAGATCGCGGGCGTATTGCATGGCGTGTGCGAGCGCTTCTTCTCGATGTTGCAGCGCATAGCCAACGCTGTCGCGCAGCGCCTGATTCATCATACGGTGCACGGGCGCGCCAAGATCGCGCCGAATCGCATTGCCTCCCAGCGGCAGGGGTAGACCGGTTTGTTGGCGCCACCATGTTCCCATGTCGAGTACGCAAGTCAGCCCGTCGCGAGCATACGTGAGTTGGCCTTCATGAATGATGAGCCCGGCATCGAATTTGCCCGCGAGTACCTGGGGGATGATTTGGTCGAAGGGAACGAATTCAGTAACGACGCCGGGAAGCGCCATTTGAAGCACTAGATTGGCAGTCGTTAGCTGACCTGGAACCGCAATACGGACCTTGCGAACTTCATCAAGGGAATAGGCGCGCTTAGCCACGATCATCGGCCCATAGCCTTCTCCGACGCTGCCGCCGCAGGGCATCAGCGCATACTTATCCTGGACATAGGGATAGGCGTGGAAGGAGATCGCGGTCACGTCATAAAAGGCTTCGCGCATCGCCTTTTGATTGAGCGTTTCGATGTCGGTCAGCGTGTGCGCAAACTCATATCCGGGTACGGTAACTTTTCCAGTTGCCAATCCGTAAAACATGAAAGCGTCGTCTGAGTCGGGACTGTGTGCGATGCTGATCTGCTGAACTGCCGCTGTCGTTGCCATGAATACTCTCCATCTTTAGAGTAAAACAGGGCGGGAGAGGAAATGGCGCACGGGGGCAAAAATCCACAAAGAAACTCAGCATGCGCATCCTTCGCGCCTACTGACAGGCGGATCTCGGAAATTGATTTTCAGGCGACTTGATCGGAAGATCGCAGCGACCGATGAGATCGCCAGGTACTTTTCTGCGTGCGAACCAGCACAAATACGGATACACCCAGCAGCAGGCCTTCCAAAAGGTAGTTGTATCCATGCGGCAGATGTCTGGCGATCCGCCCCATGCGTGTCGTATCTTGCTGAGCTGGAACTTCCGAGTTATCGGCAATTTCGGTCAGATGGATGTCCATCTGCGGCAGTTCCGGCGTTTCGAGAGCCGCTTGGATCGGTGCTTGAATAGGCCCTGCCGCGGTCTCGATCTCCACGCGCTGTTCAGACGCCATCATCCGCAGGGCAACAGTGTCGATAAGGCTGGGACTGATTTCGGCAAGTTGCGGCTCAATGTCGAACTGCGCGATCCCTGCATAATCCAGTTCCGTCGAGGACTTACCTTGATTGGTCGCTTCATGAAGTCGTGCGAGCGACAGTTCAGCATTGGCAAGCGGGGAAGACCGCAAGATTCTGCGCGCGGTCCAAAGTAAAACGAGGCACAGCACAAAAATTGCTGCCATGGTCGCACCGTATAAAATCTGCATCGCAATCACCTGGATCATAGGGAGAATGAGTGTTAAAGTGCAGCCATCATAGCAAAATTGTTGCAGTCTTTTGTGCCATTGAGGGATGAGGGGAACCAACATGGCAACCCCAGGAACTCTGACCTCGTGATTTCGTGTTTTGAGATTGAGGGCCATGCCATCCCAGGTCTCAGAATCGAGACCTTGGGCACCCGGCGTCGATACATCAAAAAGCTGTCAAGACCCAGTGTCTCTGATTCAGCTTAGAGATCGCAGCCGTTGGCAAGCCTCGGCCAAGTCCTTCGGTTTCTTCGCGTAGCAGAACCGCAGCAGATTTTCGCCTCGTCCTTCGGTGAAGAAAGCGGTCCCTGCGATGGCTGCAACTCCTGTGCGGGCCAAAAGGTTGCGTGCTTTTTCCTTCGCAGTCGCTCCTGGCAGGCGGGATGCGTCGGCAAGGATGTAGTAGGCGCCGTCGGGAATCGATGGTGTCAAGCCTGTGGAAATCAGGGCTTCCGTCAACTGGTCGCGTTTCAGTTCATATTCTTTCGCCAGTTCAACATAATAGTCGGCTGGCAGCTCCAATAGTCCGGCTGCGGCTCCGTGCTGCAGCGGCGCTGGCGCGCACACGTAGGCGACGTCGTGGAAATACCCAATGGCCGGAATCCATTTCGGATCGGCTGCCAGATAACCCAGCCGCCAACCCGTGATGCTAAAGGTTTTCGAGAAACCGGAGATGGTGATGGTGCGCTCCGTCATGCCTGGGAGGGAAGCAAAGCTGATGTGTTTTGCTTGCCCACACAGAAAGTATTCATAGATTTCGTCTGTGATCACGAACAGGTTGTACCGCTCCGCGACCCGCGCAATTGCCTCCAGTTCTGGGCGGCAAAACACCTTGCCCGATGGGTTGCATGGCGTATTGATGACGATCGCCCGCGTCCTCGGAGTGACCGAACCTTCCAGGCGGTCAATATCCAGCGTCCAGTCTGGGGCGTCCAGCAGGACGGTTATCGGCGTTAGCCGCTGCGATAGCAGGGTATTCCGGTGGTAGCCGTAGAAGGGCTCGAACAGCAGAATTTCGTCGCCGGGGTTGAAAAGCGCCATGCACGTGGCCAGAAATGCGCCGGTGGCCCCGGCCGTGACCAGGATGCCCGACTCCGGATCGCTTATAAGCCCGTTGTAATCAGATAATTTTCTAGCAATCTCAACCCGCAGCCTGAAAATGCCATCCAAGCGGGTGTAGATATTCTGCCCATTCTGGATGGCAGCGATGGCGGCTTCAACCACCGGAGGCGGAGGTTCAACATCGCACACTCCCTGAGCGAGATTGATTCCATGGACACGGTCGCATTCTACAGACATGGCGCGAATTTCAGATTGCAGAATATCCGCAGAAATTTCGCTAAGGACGAGTTTCGGGGTAGTCGAAGAGTCGCGTGCTATCGGTCGAGTTGACATGAACTTCTGCAGTGTATCGATTTCGACGAAGTCCTGGCCACTTGGGGCTAAGAGGTCGTCATGATCGCAAGGATAAAGATCAATATTTACTGTGATTTGGGGGTAAATTCATCTTATTTTCACCTGAATATCTTAGAAAGAGATGTGCCTCCGAAAAGCACAGGAGCGGCATGAAGGAATGGCGCTCGTATCTTTCGATCTCGATACTGAAGAGGGACTCTCAATGATTCGTCGATTTCTCGCGTTGGCCCTGATCACGACTGCAAGCGCCTTTGCGCAGCAGGTTACACTGACGGGTGCTGGATCCACTTTTGCCAATCCGCTCTATTCCAGCTGGTCCGGCCATTATCACGCACTCCACCCCAATGTGGAGGTCAATTATCAGTCCATCGGTTCCGGCGGCGGAATTCGTCAGCTGATTGCAGGCACGGTGGATTTTGGCGCCACAGATGGCCCGATGACAAATGCGCAACTAGCAGAAGCGCAACAAAAGCGCGGAACCGCCATCCTGCATTTCCCTACGGCGCTGGGTGCGGCGATGCCCTCCTATAACATTCCTGGCGTGACCGCCACGCTGAAATTCACGCCAGCCGCGCTGGCGGGCATCTATCTGGGCAAAATTACGAAATGGAATGATCCGGAGATCCAGCGCCCGAATCCAGGCGTCAAGCTGCCGAGCAGCAATATTGTTGTGATTCACCGTTCCGACGGTTCCGGTACCACCTATACCTGGGCGGATTATTTGTCCAAAGTGAGTCCCGAGTGGAAGAACAAAATTGGCGTGGGAACATCAGTGAACTGGCCGGTTGGCCTGGGCGGAAAAGGAAATGAGGGCGTAGCCGGACTCATTCGCCGCATTCCCAACTCGATCGGATACATCGAACTGATCTATGCAGTCCAGAACCACATCCTCTACGGCGAGGTCAAGAATAGCTCGGGCAACTTCATTGAGGCGGACCTGAAATCGGTGACGGCTGCGGCTGCGGGAGCTACCAAGACGATGCCGGCGGACTTCCGCGTTTCCATTACCAATGCACCGGGCGCGGATGCTTACCCCATCTCCACCTATACCTGGCTGTTGGTTCCCGAGAAGTTGAGCGACATGACCAAAGCGAAGGCACTGAAGGAGTTTTTACGCTGGGGCTTGACGGACGGTCAGCAATATTGCGCACCTTTGACGTATGCGCCTCTGCCTGCGGCTGTTGTTCAAAAAGAATTGCAACAAATGAAGAAGCTGCAATACTAGGATTGCAGAATCGCCGGGAGCAATCGATGTCCAACGCTGTACTCGCAACCCCTGAGGTTCCGTTTGAATCCAGGGGATTGGATAAGAAACAGACATGGTGGGAACGCCTGCGGAAGGGGGATGAGGTTGTCCATCTCATCACCCTGGCGGGCGGTTGGTCGATCCTCGTCATCACCGGGCTTCTGGTGCAACATCTATGGGTGTACTCGCGTCTTTCGCGACACGCTTTCGGTTGGCACTTTTTGGTCGACAGCACCTGGGACCCGGTCAATGGAGTGTTTGGAGCATGGCCTTTTGTCTATGGCACAGTTGTAACCTCATTGTTGGCGCTGACAATTGCCATTCCCATCGGTCTCGGGTCGGCGATCTTTCTGGCGGAACTCGCCCCACGCAAACTCTCCAATGCGCTGACGTTTCTGATAGAACTGCTGGCGGCGGTCCCAAGCGTCATCTATGGTCTGATCGGCATCTTTCTTCTAATCCCTGTGCTTTTCAACGTGGTGCCTTATGTTCAGAAGTACTTCGGCTGGATTCCCATCTTTAACGGTACGTTTTACGGCGTCAGTTATTTTTCCGCCTCTATCGTGCTTGCCATTATGGTGGTACCTTTCATCATTTCCATTTCGCGCGAGGTTTTGATTTCGGTGCCGGTGTCTCAGCGCGAAGCCATGATGGCCTTGGGCGCTACGAAGTGGGACGTAACTTGGCGTGCAGTGGTGCCTTATGCGCGGCAGGGCATTATGGGGTCCATTTTTCTTTCGCTTGCGCGTGCGCTGGGCGAAACTATGGCTGTCACCATGGTGATCGGCAATGTAGCCCAGGTCTCCACTTCGCTGATGGCCCCCGGCTACACCATTGCAGCGGTGATTGCCAATGAATTTACGGAGGCGACTGGGGATCTCTACCTGCACGCCTTGATTGAGCTTGGCTTAGTCTTGTTTGTGGTTACCATGATCTTCAACGCACTGGCTCGTCTGCTGATGCTGACCATGAAGGGCCATGAGGTGGTCGGATGAGTGCGTCGTATCCACCGCTCTCTCGCAAGATTACAAACGTCGTTATGCTGGCGTTGACGGGTTTCTGCACCCTACTGGTTCTTTCGGTCCTCCTGACCATTTTGGGATATTTGTTGTGGAAGGGCGCTAGTTCCCTGAACATTGCCTTCTTTACCAAGATTCCGGCGCCGGTCGGCCAGTCGGGCGGCGGAGTAGAGAACGCAATTGTTGGCACGCTGAAACTATTAGCCCTGGCTAGTGCCATCGGCGTTCCGATTGGCCTGCTGGGTGGAATTTATCTGTCCGAGTTCGCTGGCGGTTGGTCAGCATTTACCATTCGCTACACCACAGATTTGCTGAATGGCGTGCCCTCTGTGGTGATGGGGATTTTCGTGTACACATTGGTGGTATTGCCGATGCACCATTTTTCTACGCTTGCCGGCGGCGTAGCACTTGGTATCATGATGATTCCAATTGCTTTACGGAGTACGGAAGATTTTCTTCGAGCGGTGCCGCGCAGCCTTCGAGAAGGCGGCCTGGCATTGGGAGCCAGCAAGTCGGAAACCATCTTTACCATCGTCATTCCAGCAGCAATTTACGGCATTATTACCGGGATCATGCTGGATATAGCGCGCGTTGCCGGAGAGACGGCACCTCTGCTGTTTACCGCATTCGGCAACCTGTACAACAGTCCCGGCTGGCTGCAGCCAACCTCATCCCTGCCTGTTGTCATCTACAACTATGCCATATCCCCCTATGATGTGTGGCATAAGCAGGCGTGGGCAGCAGGCTTCGTGCTACTCTCAGGATTGTTGGTGATCAGCATTATTTCACGGTTGATTTTGGCGCGCGGCAAAAAATTATCGCACGGGTAACCGGTATTCAGCATGACAACCTCGATGAAGCCATTTGATCTTAGCCAGCTTTCTAGGGCCCACGAAGTGCGTTTTGCGGCAGATGAATCGACAGATGAAAAGTTGCCCTGGCCGCAGTTCACGGTAGCCGCCCTCAATTTCTTCTATGGTACCCATCAGGCCCTGAAGGGAATCAATCTGATTGTTCCCAACAAGCGCGTCATGGCGTTTATTGGACCCTCAGGTTGTGGCAAGACAACCCTGCTGCGAACCTTTAACCGGATGAATGAAACCATACCGGGCACGCGGGTTGAAGGCAGCATTCGTCTGGGCGACAAGGATCTCTTCAGTTTCCCGGCGACGAGGTTACGTCGCGTCGTCGGCATGGTCTTTCAAAAGCCTTCCCCGTTTCCCAAGTCGATTTTCGACAACGTGGCCTATGGCCTGCGCCTCGACCCTTCCATCCGCCGCAGAGAAATCGCCGACAAAGTAGAGCAAAGCCTGCGTCGAGCGGCTCTTTGGGACGAAGTCAAGGACAAGCTGCATCAGTCCGCCAATGGAATATCCGGTGGCCAGCAGCAGCGGTTGTGTATTGCACGCGCGCTGGCGGTTGAACCGGAAGTCCTGTTGCTCGATGAGCCTTGCTCGGCCCTCGATCCCATATCCACGGCAAAAATTGAAGATCTTTTGTTTGAAATCAAAAACTCTTGCACCATCGTGATTGTGACGCACAACATGCTGCAAGCCGCGCGCGTCGCCGACTATGTTGGATTTTTCCTAAACGGGGAGTTGATCGAGCTGAATCGCGCCAAGCAAATCTTCCAGAATCCGGAAATGCAGCAGACCCAGGACTACATCACCGGACGGTTTGGTTGATATCGGCGCTCAACTGATACGCTAGAAGCTAATGTCCGCGCAGTCGATTCAAGAAATCCATTCCAAGCGTTTTGGCACCCAGGGCGTCGTGTATCAAGCGCCCGGCCGGGTTAATCTTATCGGGGAGCACACAGATACGAGCGAAGGCTATGTGATGCCCGCCGCGCTCGATCTGCGAACCATTTCGGTTCTCAGCCCGCGAAGCGATACGACGGCGAATATTTACTCCGTCAATTTTGACGAGCAGGTCACCCTTGACCTGCAACATCTGCCATCGCGACGGCGCAGCCATTGGAGCGACTATCCCACCAGTGTTTTGTGGACGCTGGCGCAGCGGGAAATTCATCCTGCTGGTTTCGACCTGACGCTTTCCGGAGATGTGCCGCTTGGTTCTGGACTCAGTTCTTCGGCCTCGGTGGAAGTGGCTGTTGCCGTCGCCGTTCTTGCCCACGCCGGGATCACCCTTACGAAGCCCGCGATCGCGAAAGTATGCCAGTTTTCTGAAAACAATTTTGTCGGCGCGCAGAGCGGCATCATGGATCCATTTACTTCCTGTTGCGGCGTCGAGAACCACGCGCTGCTGATTGACTGTCGCTCGCTCGACTATGAAGCGCTGCCGCTTGCCAGCGAAGTGCTGTTGGTCATCTGCAATTCCATGGTGAAGCATTCGCTGGCCGGCGGAGGAGAATACAACGCGCGGCGTGCGGAGGTTCAGGCAGGGGTGAGAATTCTTCAACAGCACTATCCTGACATCCATACCTTGCGTGACGTGACAGAGGAACAATTGCGGCGCTGCGAGAACGAAATGCCGGAAGAAATCTTCCGCCGCTGCCTGCACGTTGTCACGGAAAATGCAAGGGTTTTGCAGGCGGCGGAGGCGTTGCGAAGCGGAGATTTTCTCGGCTTTGGCCGCATCATGCACCAGGCGCACGTCAGCATGAGAGACAATTACGCGGCCAGTTGCATGGAGACGGATTTGCTGGTTGAATTGGCCGCGCGGCAGCCCGGCTGCTTTGGCGCTCGCATCACCGGCGGCGGATTTGGCGGATGCACCATCAACCTGGTGGCTGCGGACCACGCCGACAACTTTGTCCGCGATGTTCGCTCGGGATATAAGGACGCGACCGGGATACAAGCGGAAATCTATTTAAGCCGCGCGTCCAACGGCGCAGGCCCGTTGCCGCAAGTATCGTAGCTTGCAATCGTGAATGCAGCCTTCTCCATGGAAAAGGCCGCATTCACAACGCGAGACGTCGCTTCCAGTTTCTATTTCTGCGCCTGCCAGAAAGCAGCGCCGCGATTGGAATAATCGATGCGCACGGTGTTGATGGAATATTTCCCGACGGGCACCGTGACGTGGCCGTCGGAGATGGTCAGCGGACTGCCTTCAGAATGCTCCAGCAGATTGGTCACGGTTGCGGCGGACGCTCCATCCGGAACGCTGATCTCCGCGGTGGTTTTCTTTCCCGCCCATTCATAGAAGCGAATTATCAGGCTGTTGCCGTCCTCGCTTTTCTTCATCGCGGTCAGCACCAGGTTCTCCGGTTTGACGGTGACGAAGGAATGCGTCGCGGGTAGCTCGCCGGAATGCGCAGTCACTTGTACGGCATGCAGCGGCATGTTGAAGTCGAAGCCGTGCAGCACCGTATTCGCTTCACGCCATCCGCCTGCATGTGGATAGAGGGAATAGCGAAAATGCTGCGGCCCGCGATCGGCGTTTGGATCGGGCGAAACCGGGGACCGCAGCAACGAAAGCCGCAGCGTATTGCCGATCACATCGTAGCCATATTTAGAATCGTTGATCAGGCTGAAGCCGTGGTTGCCATCGCCGAGATCGCCCCATCGCTGTGCAGGAACCTCAAACTTGGCATCCTCAACCGAGTTATTGCGTGTGGTTGGGCGTTCGATGGTTCCGTAGGGAATTTCGAACGTCGCCTTGGGCCCGCTGGCGGCCAGGCTGAAAGCGGTCTTCAGCAGAATGTGTGTTTCGTGCCAGTCCACGTTGTTCACAACATCGACACGATCCATTCCGGCGTAGAGAACGATGTTCTGCACGAACGTAGATTTGTCCCAATGCCGGGTCACACGCACCACGCTGCGCACCGGCCCCTTTTCGAGCAGTTGCACACTGTCAGCGGCCGTAATGTCGGTTTCATGCTTCACGAAATCAGCATCGATGTTCCAGGCATCGTATTCTTTCGGGTTGTCGGCAAAGGCTTCCAGTTGGTTGCCGCACGTGTGTGCCGCAATGCTTTCAAAGTGGGTCTTTTTGTCGTAGAGGCTATCGATGCAGCCGTTCTTTGGATCGACCACCACACGCAGCATAGAGTTCTCAAGCGTGGTGCCATCGACTTTCAGATCGCTGGCCACCTTGCGCGATCCTGGAACAGCATGCAGTACCGTGTAGCCGATCGAAGGAACTTCCTTCGGTTCCAGCAGCAGGCGATATGTGTGTGTAGTCGCGTCTTCCGAAAGAATCTGCGTCAGCACAGGCTTGCCCTCTGCGTCCAGCACTGTGATGCCGTTCGGTTCCGCCTGCGGCATTTGCACCTTCGCTTCCACAACATCGCTTCGATTCCAACTCAGCGGATTCCAGATCAGAATAGGAACGCCTGCGTGCGCGTCGGTGTCGATATGACTGTCAATGTCGGCGAGAGCGTTGTGGGTGGCATCCTTGGCTGTCCAATGCACCACGTTGAACTGCTTCTGCGCATCCTTGTAAATCACGCCGATGCCAGAGCCTGCGGCGAGATCGTGGAAGCCATTAAATAGTTGCAGCTTCCATGCGGCGTTCAGTTGCCGGTGGGGATAGTTCAGGCCGCCCAGCCATGCAAGCGAGGAATATTTTTCAGCGTTCAGCAGCCATTCCGAGCCATGGCGCAGGTTCCACTTCTGTTTGGCCTGCGTGGTATACACGCCGCGATGAAACTCGAGATAGAGTTCGTCGTTCCATACTGGAAGACTGATTTCTCCCGCCGGAGCAGCCGACAACTTCGTGTTGCCAGCAGCCAGCGTCTCATAATTCCATGTGGGGGCATCGGCGGTATCGACACGCTTGGCCATGGAGTCGAAGAAGGTTTGCGAAGGACCGAATTCAAGGTGCGGATACACCTTATTGGGCTCCATCCAGCGCATGCCGCTATCGAGCATGTCACGCGTGGGGCCGCCACCGTGATCGCCGATGCCATAGAGATGCATCATTTCCTTCTGGCCTGGATTCAGATCGACCGCAGATGCCAGATCGCTGGCCATGCGCATAGGTTCAATTTGATTGACGTAGTCATGGGGAAAGTAGGTCAGGACACGGCTGCCGTCCGGGGATTGCCACCAGAACAACTTCAAAGGAAGTTGGTTTGTATCGTTCCACGTCATTTTTTGCGTAACAAAATAATCGATTCCGGATTTCTTGTAGATTTGCGGCAGTTGC
>JAJZCA010000405.1 GCA_021798735.1 Acidobacteriota bacterium
GGACCTGACTGCGAATTCCAACGCCCTGACTAGCCTATACGGAACCCCGGTGGAGCAGATTATTGCCCGAGTCAACGATCAGGTGATCACCAATTCCGATGTGGCACGCGCGCAGACGCAACTGGACCAGGAAGCTCGCCAGAATAACTGGACCCTCGAGCAAATCAACCAGGGCCAAGCCAACTTGCTGCGGGACCTGATCGATCAGCAGCTATTGATATCGAAGGGCAAGCAACTCGGTATCACCGGCGACACGGAACTGATCAAGCGGCTGGATGAGATCCGCAAAGAAAACCATCTCGATACTCTGGACGACCTGGAAAAGGCAGTCGAGCAGCAGGGCATTTCGTATGAGGATTTCAAGGCCAACATCCGCAACAGCATCATTACGCAGCAGGTAGTGCGCGATGAGGTCGGCAGCAAGATGCAAATTTCCGAAGCTGAGATTCGGGCCTATTACAACGATCACCAGGCTGATTTCACGCATGAGGAATCTGTCCATCTGAATGAGATATTGATTCCGACCAGCGAGAATGCCACCGGTGCCGAACTGTCGGCAGCCGATGCTGAAGCCAAGAAGTTGGAAGCCAAGCTGAAATCCGGTGCGAGCTTCACTGATCTGGCCAAGAAATACTCCAAGGGCCCCACCGCCCAGCAGGGAGGAGACCTGGGCGACTTTCGTCGAGGCGCGCTCGCCAAAGTATTGGAAGACCAGACCTTCGATCTGCCCGTTGGCGGCTATACGGCACCGATTCGCACCCGGCAGGGCTACATTATCCTGCAAGTCACGGAGCACATTCCAGGCGGGACATCTCCCATGCAAAAAGTGGAACCTCAAATTGAGCAGGCAATTTACATGGAAAAGATCGGGCCTGCGGTGCGGCAATATCTGACACGCCTGCGCGACGAGGCCTACATCGACATCCGGCCTGGATACACCGATTCCGCTGCGAGCCCGAACGAAACCAAACCGACGTTCGCTGCCTACACGCCGCCACAGCCGAAAAAGAAGAAAAAGCAGAAGGCGCGGTATGACGGTCAGATGGGTCGTTATGGCCGCGGCACGCCTCGCGCGAAGACGCCCGTCCTAGTGGCATCCGCATCGGCGCCGGAAGCATCTTCCCCTGCTGCAGCCGGCTCTTCTTCTGCAAAGAGAAAAACCGTGTCTCCGAAGAAGCATGAGGCCAAGCGAGAAAAATTCCGTTTTGGTCACGCACCTGCGGCACCCGTGTCTGCCGAGCAGGTAGCAACATCGGTAAATGCGCCGCCGCCGCCATCCCCGGAAAATCCGACAAGCACGGCAGACAACGCCCCGGGCAGCGACGTTCAGCCGTTGGGACCGGACCTGGAACACGTGCCGTTGATCACGCAGCCGAAAGTAGGGAAGACCCGGTTCAGCGACCAGGCCCGCAATAAATCGGAAATGGCGTCGAGAAAGCATCCTAAGACTTCCCGAAAGACGAAGAAGGTCAAGCGTGACAATGCCAAGCCGGCTTCGTTGACGCCGACGGAAACAGCAACTCGTCAGGTCCAGTCCGCTCCGCTAGGTTTGAATGGCGCGACTGCGGCAAAAAAGAAAAAGAAGAAGACAGCGCCAGTCAACCCGGGCGAAAAGACGCGCCTGAACGACCAGAAAAAGAGTGAGCAGAAGAAGAAGAGCCACAACCAAGGGGCCCCAACAACTCCATCGTCATCGGCCGCCAGTGGCCCTGGCGGAACCTCCGCTCCTTCCACTTCGTCGTCGGCTGCCTCTTCTTCCCCAACCAATCAGTCTTAGCCATGGTGGCGGTGCGGTGTTGCTACAGGCTGGTAGTCCACGCGCGGTCCGAACGTGGAGTTGCGGTATGCTAGCCGGATTCCGGAAGAGGAGCGTATGAAAGATTTCTTCCTTGCCGACGCCGCCAAGCATCGGGGCCGCAATATCCGCTCTCACTTTCTGGTCGCGCAGAAACAGTTGCGCGACCGAAACGACGGCAACGCCAAATATCTTTCCCTGACATTGTGCGATCGCACCGGGCGCCTGGATGGCCGCCTGTGGGACAACGCGGAGATGTGGGCAGCGAAGTTCGAGCAAAACGATTTTGTAGACGTGCGCGCCAGCGTGGATGAGTTTAATGGGAAGCTGCAGCTGAAGGTGCTGGAGATTACGCGGCTCGATCCGGCGGAGATCGATCTGGGCGATTTTCAACGCACCACTACGCGTGACATTGAAGCGTTATGGACGGAGCTTCGCGACTCGGTAAACAGCTTTGCCGATGTGGATTTGAAGCGCCTCGTATTTGCATTCCTCGATGACCCGGAAATTGCACGGCGCTACCGTGCAGCGCCTGCAGCGAAGTTTATGCATCATGCGTGGATTGGCGGCTTGCTGGAACACGTCGTCGATCTGATCCGGTTCTGCAATCTGGCAGCCGGGCATTTTCCGCTGGTCCATCGCGATCTGCTGCTGACAGGAGCGGTGCTGCACGACATCGGGAAAATTTACGAACTGAGTTGGGAACGCGGTTTCGAGTACACGCTGGAAGGCCAACTGATCGGGCATATCTCGATTGCGACGCGGCTGCTGGATGAAAAGGTGAAGCGCCTGCCGGATTTCCCGAAGCCGGTCCACATGCTGGTGGAACATATGATTTTGAGCCATCATGGAGCTTTCGAGTTCGGTTCGCCCAAGCTGCCGATGATTCCCGAAGCGGTGCTGCTGCATTACCTGGACGACGCGGAGGCCAAGATGCTGGCCATTCAAGAGGCTTGCCAACCGTCGCTGGAAGGCGCTGCTGCGCCAGTCTATATCGATCGCGTGCGCGCGCTGGAACGCCAGATGGTGAACACGCG
>JAJZCA010000043.1 GCA_021798735.1 Acidobacteriota bacterium
AAGCTGCCGTTGCTGTTGAAGCCTGTCTTGAAGCCCGCGTCCGCCGCCGCCGCAATCGAAGCCGCGCTGTTGGGCGCGGAGGGCGCCAGCGTGTTGTTGCCCCCGCCAAATGCCGGACCGTAGATGGTGAAGGGAACGTTGCCCGGCGGATTGTTCAGGAAGGAATCGGCAATCAGGCCGGGAAAGTCGTCCGCAAACATGCCGAAGCCGCCACGGACGGTTGTGTGCGGGTCTGGAAGCCATGCGAAGCCCAGGCGCGGCTCATAACCCAGCGTTTGCAGATGCTTCATCCCCTGGTGCTGATAAGGCAGGATCAAACCGCTGCCAACGTTGGTCGAATTGTAGTACGGGGTGTTTGGGTTTGTGCTTGCGCTGGAAAAGTTGGACGTGAGCCGCGAGAAGCAATTGGTCACGCAAATCACGTTGGAGTCGTGTTCCATGCGGAGGCCGGCCGTCACCGTCAGGTTTGGCTTGACCTTCCACTGGTCCTGCAGATACCAGCCCATCGCGTAGAGCGCGACCGGCTGCGTGGACCGGGTTGGGAACTGCTCGAGCCAGTAGTCCACATAGCCTTCCTCAAAGCTGTTGTTCGTCGTATAGGCCTCTGGAGACGCTGTGTACTCGGATGGGCTGTAGTCGGTCACGTCGTCGCGGCGCATCGTCCACCCGAAGCTGATATTGTGATTGCCCTTGGTCCAGCTTACGTCGTCCTGGAACTGGTAGCCCGTCACGTTGCGGCCCTGCGGCCAGACGATGTCAAGGCCGCCCGGCCACGCTGTGGCGGGGTTGGTGGAAAGATCCTGGTCGGCAAAGATCAAGCTGAAGGGGACTTGCTTGACCGCGGCGGCAAGGTTGGTGTTGGTGAAGATGGCGCGATAATAGATGGCGGAGAACAGGAACTGATTGGTCAGGTTCGGCGTAAAGATGTGCGTCTCGCCCAACTGTCCATCGTATTGCGGCTGCGGGCTGTCCGCGTTGTAAATCGGGTTCAGGACGTTGGTGTAGGTCGCCTGCAGGCCCTTGTCAATCCGGGTGTGCCCAAAGAGGCGGTCCTTGTCGCTGAACTCCTGGTCGATCCTTGCGGTAATCAGCCACTCCTTGGTGAAGTTGGTGGCCGTCTCGTTAAAGGTCTTTGTGCCATAGCCGGTTTCCTGTGAACAAGCTTGTGCGCCAGTTGGTATTGGAGTTGGAGCTGTTGATATTACTTCTAGTACGCCACCTGAAGTCGTTATACATCCTGAACTGCCACTTGGATTTAAAACTGGTGGGCCCACTGCCGCCGTGTCGGACGTGGAAACGGGCGCGGTCGCGTAGGCGGGGGAACTGGTGTAATAAGAAAATATATTGTTATAGGCCGGGATCTCAGACGACAGTCCGTTTGCGGCCAGGTTGGCGAGCGTATTACTTATGTAGCTGGCATCCGGCGCGTAAACGGTCGCGCGCGATGGCAGGAAAAGGCGCAGTCCTTCTGTGTTGAAGAAGAAAAAGGTCTTGTTCCTGTAAACAGGTCCGCCGATGGCCGCCGCCCACTGGTTCACGTTGTCGAATGGCCGGGGCGTCTTGGTTTGATTGTTGAAGAAGTCGTTGGCATTCATGATGCGTCCGTTCCACCAATACTCGGCATTGCCGTGAAAGCTGTTGGATCCGGAGCGGGTTATCTCATTGAGCTGCGCGCCGCCCAGGCCGCCAAACGATGCATTGTAGGCATTGCCGATCACGGTGACGGTGGCAATGTCATTGTTGCCCAGCAGCAGGTTGGTGGCACCGGAGTTGATCAGGTTCAGGAACGGGTCGTTCTCATAGCCGCCATTGACCGTGGCCGTGTTGGAGGTCGCCGGCAGACCAAAGACGTCAAAGTTGCCATAGCCGCTTTGTGTGTTCATGACCGCGCCGGGCGAGGTCTGGGCGATGAAGGTCAGGTCGTTTCCAGGGTTTGGCAGTGTCTGCACCTGTTGCATGGTGAAGACCGTCGACAACTGGGCGTCGTCGGTGTGCAGGAGGGGCACCGCGCTGGCCGAGACCTCGACCGTTTGGCTGGCGTTGCCAAGGGTCATCTTGATGTCCGCCTCGCTACTGGAGCCGGCGCTCACATCGATCTTCATCCCGGTCGACTTAAACCCAGGAGCCTCTACAGTGACCTGATAGCTACCAGGGCCCAGCAGGGAAACGCGATATTGGCCCGCGGTGTTCGCCGTTGCTTTCCACGTGCTTGCGGTCGCAAGATTTTTGACCGTTACTGCCGCGCCCGGTACGACCGCGCCCGTCGGGTCCGTGACTGTACCAACGATGTTGCCTGAGATCAGCGTCTGCGCGAATGCCATTGGTTGCGAAATTTGAAGTACCATCGCCCCGCCCAGCAGCATTGCGAAGGTGACCGTGGTGCGGATCCAGCCGTTTTGTCGAAATTGCATTGAATTCCCCCCTCTTGCTTTGTTTAGTTCACGAGCCGGCAACCGGTCTCGCGCCTATCTTCGGTACGTCGTGAAACACTGTGACGCCTGGGGTGCCCGTTCCCGTCATTTCAAAGTTTTATTTCCCGATGCACCTAAAACGTAGAACTTATAGTCGCCTAAGGTACTGGATAAACTTCGCGGCTGGCTGTGATGTAGATCACTCGCCTTAGTTCCCCCCTTAAGTACGCTTCTGGACTGAAGCAGAACTAGAAATCGGATCGAGTTATTGATAAATCAGCGACGCAGCTGTTGCTTATGCAATCGAGTGGCCAGAGGTAGGGCCAATTCGTTTCACCGGGTTGCATGCCACCGCCACGCCGCAGCGGATCAAGCGTATGAGATTAGAGAGTGGTGAATATGGAAAACAGTAGAAAACCCTCCCCCCCGGTAGGCCGCTCTGCCGACTTTCCGTGCTTGTTTTGCTCTTGTCCGGCGTGTCTACCGCTGTTCCTCTCACATTCTCCGCGCAACGACTGCCATCCAGACAGAAAAGTCCAGTAAAGTATGGGAAGGATGGAAATTCAGCTGGTCACACTGGGGCGACGCACCACCGGCAAGCAGGCCGCCGCCGACGAAATGTATTCCGCCTATTGCCAGCGCATTGCGCGCCATTGTGGTTGCCGCACCGAACATTACCCGACCGAAGAAAAGTTTTTTGCCGCCTGGGATCGTGGCAGTCGCGCCCGCTCCATGCTGATTTTGCTGGATCATCGCGGACGAACGTGGTCGTCAGAAACTTTCGCTGAATGGCTGCAGCGGGAACGAGATCGCGGCATACAGCTCTTCACCTTCGCCGTTGGACCTGCGGACGGCTGGTCAGAAGCAGTGCTGAGTGAAGCCACCACGCGTCGCGATTGGCTGGTACTGTCGCTGGGCCCAATGACATTGCCGCACGAGCTGGCTGCGGTCGTGCTTGCAGAGCAAATCTATCGCGCCTTCACCATCGTCGAAGGCCATCCTTACCACTTAGGACATTAAGACACGCGTGGAGGCCTTTAGCCGCTAGCCTGTAGCTGGTAGCGAAGGGCTAGTAGCGAAAGGCTGATATATGACGGACGCAAGGCGCGGACTGATTCTCATCAACACCGGCCCCGGAAAAGGGAAGACAACGGCTGCGATGGGCACAGGGTTGCGCGCCGTTGGCAATGGCATGCGGGTGTTGATGCTGCAATTCCTGAAAGGCTCCTGGCACTATGGCGAGCTCGATGCTGTCCAGGCCTTTGGCGGCAACTGGGTGATGAAGCAGATGGGCCGCGGCTTCGTGAAAATTGGCGGCGCGGAAACCGATCCGGAAGATATCCGCATGGTGGAGGCCGCGTGGGAAGAGGCTCGCCAGGCCATTTTCTCCGGCGATTGGGATATGGTCATCCTCGACGAAATCAACTATGCCATCGGCTACAACATGCTGGATCCGGCGCGCGTGGTGGAAGCGTTGCAGCAGAAACCGGAGATGGTGCATGTGATTCTGACCGGGCGCAACGCCCACCCCAGCCTGATTGAAATTGCAGACACCGTGACCGAGATGCGCGAAGTGAAGCACGCCTATCAGAAGGGAATTCTGGCGCAGCGCGGCATCGAATATTAACGAATGCGGCTCTGCATGCGAGCACACTCCTGAACCGCTCCAGGTCCAGAATCAGAGTGAGTTTATATTCGCAATCACTGGTGTCCGGTTAAAATTCTTTTTCTTTCTTCTTTCGAGCCTCTTGCAAAATTTCCAGCAGCGGCATTGGTCGCGCCGGTGCCTGTGCCAGTCTGCCCACGCCGCCCGGCCAGGAGGCGACCAGCCCCTCAATCTCAATCATGCTCAGAACCGCCGCCGCACCACGCGCGACTGGTTCGGGCCAGCGGAGTCGCCAAAACTGGCCTGACCGACTACACTTGGTACTGTAACCGGCACACCTTTGCTTCCAGACTTGCAATGGACGGTGTCGATATTCGCACTGTCGCCCAACTCAGGGGTCACAGTACAATCCAGATGACGATGCGTTACGCCCACCTGGCACTGGAACACAAATCTGCCGTCATCGAGCGGCTGGTCGGGTTAAGGCCTTGGGGCGTGCCGAAGCGTCCGACAGACTGGCGACTAAATCGCTGACCGGGAAGTCGAAGCGGCCAGGAAGATCGCTGAAATCAGCATAAACAAAGGATGCGAAAGTGGCGGAATTGGCAGACGCACCAGACTTAGGATCTGGCGGGTAAAACCGTGGGGGTTCAAGTCCCCCCTTTCGCACCAACTATTTTAGGGTCGATCAAAGAACCAGCCATTTTCGACTGTGCCTAATTTTGTGCCTACCCTATCGAGTAAGGCCTACGCTGGAGCCGCCGATCAGGTTTGGAACAACTAAGCAAGGGAACGAGAACGCGTTGTATCCCCAGCTGCGGTACCAAAGATGGTCGCCGTCAGGGGATTCTTGGAGCGCGAGCGGACGGTTGGGGTATGATGGCTCACGAACATGATTCCTTCTGATTTTGACAATGCAATCGCCGATCAAATTCGATCTGCGGCGAAAAAGCTCGAAAAACAGCTTTCATCCGACGTGGTTTACTACCACGGTCAAATTCATCCGTTCTATTTCCAAAGTTCCGCAATTTTATAGAGGGCGTTAAATCGGCTTCAAAGCGGACCGAGAACACTCTATCGATTATTTTGAGAACTCCAGGAGGCTCTGCCGAAACGGCTGATCGGTTTGTGACGGTAGTACGCAACCATTATCAAACCGTCAATTTCATAGTTCCAGACGCCGCAATGTCCGCTGGTACGATTTTCTGCATGTCGGGGGATCGTATTTTCATGGACTACTCATCGTCTTTAGGCCCCATCGATCCGCAAGTGATGGTTCCGGACGGAAGCGGTTATATCCCTGCACTCGGGTACTTGGACAAGGTTGAAGAAATCACCAAGAAGACAAATCTGAGCCCTGCCGATGTTGTGTTTCTCAAGAGCCTCGATTTAGCAAAATTAGCGTTGTACGAGCAAGCTCGAGACCTCTCTATCGACTTGCTGAAAAATTGGCTAGTTCAATATAAGTTCAAGGATTGGAATGTCCACCGCACTACCAATCCTGGATCTCCTGTAACGCCCGACGAAAAGCTCCAAAGAGCAGAAGAAATCGCTGGAGCACTATCAAACCACAAAAAATGGTTCTCGCATGGAAGGGCCCTCAATATTGCCAAACTCAAAGAACTTCGTTTGGAGATTGACGATTATTCCTCAGACGAACCGCTTCGCAACGCAATACGTGGATACAACGACATGCTGTCCGGCTACAATGATCGTATGGGGCGCATGTTCCACCTTCATAGCTCTTCACAGGAGGCAGTTTAAATGTCAGATCTTGTTGAGCGAGTTAAAGCACGCTTGTCGCAGATTGAAGAGGTTCCAGAATCGCAACAAACTCACCTCGAGCGCGCAGAAGAGCTCTCCGATCAATTTGCGAGCGTGAAACCTCAGGAATATGTGCTGCCCCTAAATGCGATGGCTGGTTTTTGTCGCCCTTGCAATAGTTGATGCTGCAACTCCGCAACGTTCAGATGAGAAACCAAGAGCGAGAGTACGGGTCAAAGATCTGCCCACAGAACTTCCTCGAAATAACGTCGGTCGTTAAGTCAATGCAGCCTGTCCCGAGTGGAGAAATGCCCGTTCAATCGCGTCCGCCTGAGGGTGGACATATCGCTGCGCTATTTGTGATCGAAGAGTGCCCGGCGATTCGCGTAAGGGTGAACACGTCACAGCCCGAATTGACGAGTTGGGTTAAGGCTGTATGCCTGAGGATGTACGGCTGAAAGAACTGGATTTCCTTTGCGCCGTCTACCTTTGCATTCGCATTGGCGCGTGCAATTGCTTTTTTGTGCTGGTCCTTTGCCGTGTCCTTGTTCAGATGGCCTTCCCGAGAGCCTGACGGAAATATCCAACCCTCTTACGGTTTGCCCGCCGTTTCCCATCTTTCCTTTAATGCCGCATAGACAGCGAGGACCATCGGAAGCATTCTCCGGGCGGCTTTCGTCTTGCCCGCAGTGACCTGTGTAAGGCCGCCTCTGCCGCGAGATTGAGGCGTTGCTGCGTGAATTCATGAAAACGCAGAAGTAAACAGGGCCGTTCGCTTCTCATATCAACCACTGCGATGTGCCGCTGCCTCGTCCGAACAAGAAGACGTTTGGCGTTAAGGTAAATGTTTATGTTTACTGATCCACCGGAAGTAAACTACTTCGAGAAGCGGCGGGATTACAAGATGAGTTCTCGCGGTCAGTGGGGTGTCGAATGTTGTTGCAGCAACTCAGAGCCGAGGTGCTTCGCGCGAACCAGGAGATTGTTCGGCAGGGTTTGGTGGTGTCGACGTTTGGCAATGTGAGCGGGATCGCGCGAGATGAGGGGCTGGTGGTCATCAAGCCCAGCGGTGTCGCATACGATGCCTTGACTCCAGAGGCTATGGTGGTGACCGATCTTGAGGGGAACATTGTAGATGGCAGGTTGAAGCCTTCGTCCGACCTTGCCACACACCTGATTCTCTATCGCGAGTTTCAGCAGATTGGCGGCGTGGTGCATACGCATTCTGAGTACGCAACGGCCTGGGCGCAGGCGAGGAAGCCGATCCCTTGTTACGGCACAACCCACGCAGATTATTTTCATGGTCCGGTTCCAGTGACGGAAATGTTGCGTGCGGATGAAGTTGGGGAAGACTATGTGCGCAACACTGGCGACGTGATCGTGCGAAGTTTTCAAGGCCTCGACCCAATGTCGATTCCGGGAGTCCTGGTGGCCGGCCATGCGCCCTTCTGCTGGGGGAAAACCCTCGACGACGCAGTCCACCATGCCGTCGCGTTGGAATATGCGGCGCGGCTGGCGCTGCACACGGAAATGCTCGCCGGCCCAACGACAGGGATTCCGCAACATCTACTGGATAGACACCACACGCGCAAGCACGGAGCCAACGCCACCTACGGGCAAACGATCGAGAATGACCGTGAGCGCGAGGCATAGCGCCGCATGATATTGCCGCTGAGCTCAGGCATCGCATCCAAACTGTCTCTGGTCGCTGTTTTGGCGCCCCCGCCGCTGCGTAGGCAACTGGCGCACCTGACGCCGCTGGACGTCGCGGTCATCGCGATCTATTTCGCGATGGTGCTTTTTATTGGCTTCTATCTGCGGCAAGGCAGCAATACCAGTGAGCAGTTTTTTCTGGCTGGGCGAGAGATGACGGCCTGGATCGCAGGGCTGAGTTTTGTCAGCGCCAATATGGGATCGCTGGAGTTGATGGGCTGGGCCGGCTCTGCCTATCAGTACGGCATCCTGGCCACACATTGGTACTGGATCGGCGCCATCCCGGCCATGCTGTTTCTCGGCCTGGTGATGATGCCCTTCTACTATGTCTCCAAGACGCACTCGGTGCCGGGTTATTTGAAGTTGCGCTTCGGCGAATCGAGCCGCATCCTGGCCGCCTTCTCCTTTGCCCTTGAAATGATCTTGATGAGCGGCGTCAACATGTTCTCAATGGCTGTAGTGATGAAGGTGGTGCTGGGCTGGGATATTACCTTCAGCATTTTGATGTCATCGCTGGCGGTGGCCGTATATGTGGGCTTGGGAGGCCTGCGTTCGGCCATCTACAACGAGGTGCTGCAATTTGTATTGATCTGGGCGGGGGCGCTGCTGGTTCCCATCCTGGGGCTGGTGGAGGCTGGTGGCTGGCACAAGATGGTGGCCAGGATCGCCAGCAATTATCGCGGCCAGGACTACGTACATCTGTGGCGCGATACCGCGCATTTCAACGCGAATCCGATGGGGGTGCACTGGACGGGCATCGTCTTCGGGCTAGGGTTTGTGATTTCCTTCGGCTATTGGACCACGGATTTTCTGGTGGTGCAGCGGGTATTGGCGGCGAGGAACTTGCGCGCGGCCCAGATGGCGCCCATCATCGGCTCCTTCTTCAAAATGGCGGTACCGTTCATCGTGATCCTGCCCGGACTGCTGGGGTTAGTCGTATTGCAAAATCCAGACGGCACATTGTTGCACCTGGTCGGCGAAAACCACGTCAGCGCCTTGCACCCGCATAGCTTTAATGAAGTGCTGCCGCTGATGATGGTTCGCTACCTGGGGCCGGGGCTGCTGGGGTTGGGAATCACGGCGCTGATGGCCGGCTTTATGAGCGGCATGGCCGGTAACGTGAGCGCCTTTGCCACGGTATGGACCTACGATATCTATCAGCCGCTGATCCGCAAGCGCGCGCCGGACAGCCATTATGTCGCCATTGGCCGGTGGGCTACGGTGCTGGGTGTCGTGGTGTCGATCGGTGCAGCGTACCTAGTGATGCACGCGGCGGGCATCATGGATTATGTACAGGCACTGTTCAGTTTTTTTATTGCGCCCTTGCTGGGGGCGATCCTGCTTGGCATGTTCTGGAAACGGGCTACATCGGCGGGCGGTTTCTGCGGACTGCTGCTGGGTATATTGAGTTCCGTCAGCCTGTTTGCATGGGTGCGGATGGATCCGTCAGGATTATCCATGGTGGCGCTTTCGCCGGACGCCAAGAGCATGGCGGAAAATCTCTATCGCGCGCTGTGGAGCTTTTTGATTTCGATTGCGGTCACGGTAGTTGTGAGCATGTTTACGCAGCCTAAACCAGTAGCGGAATTGGATGGGTTGGTTTATGGAGTCACCAAACTGCCATTTCAGGGGCCGGTGCCGTTCTATCGCAACCAATGGTTCTGGGCTGTCGTGGTTGTTATTTTGTTCGCGGGGCTGAACATATTGTTCTGGTAGGGGGAACGGCGGGATGGGAGGAATTGCAATGCGTAGTCTTGGGGTGCCGGCAAATATTCCGATCTGGTTTTTTGTAGGCGTGTTGTTGACCATCTATGGCGCACTGATCGGCGGCCACGGTGTGTATGCGTGGGTGACACATGAGAGAAGTGTGGTGGTGTTGGCGAATCTGCATGCGGCGGTGTGGTGGGGTGGAATGATTCTGATATTGGGCCTAGTCTACTGCGTGAAGTTTTTTCCCGGGCAGCAACGGTAAGCACCGCGGCGAAAGTGAGAACTTAGAGATGGGCGCACTTTTGCGGAATCTGCGAGCGGCTATCTCGACTGAAGTATAAATTTCCTCCAACTAGAAGAAGAGGATGCATGGCGATTGTTGCAGGTGTAGATTTTGGAACGCTGAGTGTGCGCGTGTCGATCTTCGACAGCGAGCCGAAAGAGGGTAAGCCTGCGCGTCTGGCGACGGCCTCGGTCGAGTATCCGCTGCATCGCAAGCGCGAAGATCCAGAGTACGCGACCCAATCCCACGCGGACCAGATGCAGTCGCTGATTCGCGCTTGCCATCAGGCATTGGCGGCGGCTGGCGTTTCCGGCGAATCTGTTGCTGCGATCGCGCTCGATACAACCGGCTCCAGCGTGGTTCCAGTGGACGCCCGGATGCAACCGCTGGGCGAGTATTACCTGTGGTGCGATCATCGCGCCAAGTCGGAAGCGCAGGAGATCACGGCGCTGGCACATCAGCAACACCTGGAGGCCATCGAGTGGTGCGGCGGCGTGTACTCGCACGAATGGGGATTCGCCAAGGTGCTGCATTGGCTGCGGCACAATCCTGAAAAGCGAGCGCAGTTTGCCAGCGCCTTCGAGCACTGCGATATGGTCGCGGCCACGTTGGCCGGTGTGACGGATCCTTCGCAGGTGGTGCGCAGCGTTTGCGCATTGGGTCACAAGTGGATGTGGAATGCGCGATGGGACGGGTTTCCGCCACAAGAATTTTTATCGACTGTGGATCCGCTACTCGACGGGGTTCGCGAGAAGTTGCAGAGTCCAGTAAAAACCTCAGACCATCTCGCGGGTCACCTCAGTCCGGAATGGGCAGAACAATTGGGATTGAAAGCCGGCATCCCCATTCCTGTCGGAGCGTTCGACGCGCATTGGGACGCCGTGGGCGCGGGGATTCGCGAGGGCGACGTTGTCAACGTGATTGGCACCTCCACCTGCATCATTGCAATTTCTCGCGAGACCACTTTAGTTCCCGGAGTCTGCGGAATCGTTCCGGGCAGCGTTCATCCCGCGTTTACCGGACTTGAAGCCGGACTCTCCGCGACCGGCGACATTTTCGACGCGATTGCCCGGCGCGCGGGAACTAGCGTGAAGGAGTTATCGAAGGGCCTGGAAAAATATCGTGGCGGACAGACGGGTCTGCTGCGGCTGAGTTGGGACAATGGGGACCGGACCGTGCTGGTGAATGCGGAACTGGGTGGAGTCACATTGGGATGGAATTTGCTGCACACCGCGCAGGATGAATTGTTTGCCGCCATCGAGGGTACCGCCATGCACACGCGCATCATTCTCGACCGCATGGCCGAACATGGCGTTCGCATCAACCGCGTCATCAACGCCGGCGGGGTCCCGCAGAACAATACTGTGCTGAACCAGGTATACGCCGACGTTCTTGGTAAGCCGGTGCTGGTGCCGGATGGCGTGCCTACAAGTCTTGGGTCTGGCATCATGGCGTTTATGGCTGCGGGAGCTTACCCCTCGATCGAAGCGGCGCAACAGGCGCTTTGCCTGCCGCACAAAACGTATAAGCCGCAACCTAAAATCGTTGCGATTTATGAACAGATGTATCAGCTCTATCGAGATGTGTATTTTGCCTTGGGCGAACGAGACGCCGCCTCTGTAAATCTCGGACGGATCTTGCCTGACTTGAGAAACATTGCTGCGAAAATTCAGGAATGAAGTTCTTTTGTTTCGGCGAACATTACGATCCGGCCGAATTGATCGTTCGGCGCACCCCACTCCACAGCGCGGAATGTATGCTGATCGCATCAGCCGTCCGATAGTCCGGATAGGTGAAGCGACATCTCAGCCGCAGCCTGTTGAGCCCCAAGGTCATTTGGGGCGTTGTGAAGCAAACGGCAAAGAGCTGTGAGATTCCGACTCTCGCGTCCCACACCTGAGGCGTACTTGCGCCCGCCTGTGCCATCTGGCTGGCGGGGAGTTGGAGCAGATTCAGTTTTTGTAGGACACGTTTCTGTACAGACCACGGAGCGCTGCCTGGGCTGCAAGCAGCGATTCCGCAAACGCTGTCAATGATCGAATTGGGATGGAACCGGGTACCTTGGAGCCTCAGTAAACCTCAGCCTGCCGGCCTTCGCGGATCAATTCGGGGATGGTACTGTAGACTGTTTTTGAATGAATCCACCAAGGGGTCAAAGCACCGAAGCGCTTGGGTCTGCGCTCCGTGCGGTCATTGAGAACGAGCGCAGGTGGATGGAAGTGTGCCCGGGGTTCTCCGCTGATAGCGACCAGATGGAGCAGTGGATCAGTACGGCTAAACTGCGACGGCTTGAAGTCGAGCGGATTGAGACGCTCTTAGCGAACGTAACGGAACCTTCGATCTCTTCGCGGCCAGTGGGCAACGAAGCGGTTGAAGCGAAAGACTGATTGGAAGGGACAGGATGAGCGATTCGGAACTGCAAGCAGAGTTGGAACGGCTGCGGGCTGAGAACGCAAGGCTCAAGAACAAGGGCGCTGGTGGATTGAGCCTCAAGGTCAGCGAGAAGGGCGCCGTCTCTCTTTACGGAATGGGGCGTTTTCCCGTCACCCTCTATAAGGAACAATGGCTACGCATTCTTGCCAGCGCTCCAGAGATCGAGACGTTCATCCGCGAAAACGACAGCAAGCTAAAAGCGAAAGAATAACGGCGTCTTCCCGCACAGGAGCGTTGACCCCCATCATGCCCAGGAAACGTGCTGCTCCCCCCACGGCTCTTCCCGATCGATACTTTGTCAAAGAGCTTGCGGATGAAAATCCTCCGTCATTACCAGCCATGAAACGGCTGTATGAGTTGGCCTCCAACCTCTATGGGCTGCAACCCTGGAGGCTGCTTGACGAGAGCCAACTGATACTGGTCCGCGACAGCGTCAGCGGCGAGCTTTGTTACTGCTCGGTCATGGGCATGCTCGGCGAGGTCTATTCCATGCACGCCTATATCGGGACGGGAAGCCTACGCCTGTTTCGCAGGCTGCAGGCCGAAGAAGTCACCGATGCGGGTGAGTTCTTTGCCACGCAGCACAGCGTCTCCGTGGAGTTTGTGCCCAAGGCGGAGTTGGAACGGCAAGACCGGGAGTTACTCGCCGCACTGGGCCATCCGCAGGGCAGAGGTCTGGCATCGCCCATCTTCCGCACCATCCGGCCCGGCTTTCATCCGTGGTTTGTCACCGAGGAGGAGGCCAGGACGCTGGCCGAGTGCATCCGCGCTGTGATCGTGATCTGCACGGCGGTTGCCAGCCAGAAGAGCGCGAAGTTCTGGGATTTGACCGATACCTACCCGATGGTCACGCGCATGGAGGGGGCCGAGCCGCGATACCAGGTTGATCTGGTTAAAGCGGTCCTTCCCGCCGAGTCGCCTGTCATGCCGGTTCGACTGGAGGAAGAGACGCTGCGTCCGTTGCGCAGCCAGGACTATGCCGTGCGGGGAGTAATGGAACTCGACCACATTCTCACCGGCACCCCTATCGGCAAAAAAGGCGAACGCAGCGCCTGCGCCGCGTTCGCGCTGGCTGTAGATGCGGAGACTGGACTGGTTCTTGCGCCTGACGTAAACAATTCCTGCGTCGCGGCTGGAGACGCGCTGGCGCGAGTGTTTCTCAATGCGGTTCAAGCCGGCCACACGCTGCCCAAAGAGGTCAGGGTGCGCAGCCAAAGGCTGAAGGACTGCCTTGCCCCGCTGATGGAATCCTTCGGCGTCGCGGTTCGAGTTGCTGGCCGGCTTCCGGCTGCAGACGAGGCTCGCTCCAGTTTGCTGGGCTATTTGCAGGGAGGCTCTCGCGACAGATAGAAGATGAGCGCCCCGATCTGAACGGTGCGGGGCTTCGATGCCGAATACAGGCCGCATGGAATTGGGGAGCAGAACTCGGCGAGCCCTAGTTCAGTCCAGCCTGCGTGAACAACTGTGATCGCTAAATCAGAGCCGACTCCCAAATAGCCACTTCTCAGGAGCGTAAGGCGCTATCGCGTTTTCTTCACTGATGGACGACACCCTTGGGGATATTGCCACAAATGTTGCCAGGTGACGGTTCAGAATGAAGCAGTCTCCATTTTCCGACTTGGACTTCGCACTATGCCACAGCTCCAACTGGCTTAACTTAGTATGATTTCCATGAGGAACCTGGGGACCGGCCATAAGCCGTTCAAGAAGGGAATGCAATGCAGCGGCGAGAATTTTGCAAGTTGATAGGCGTATCGGCGGCGGTGAAGGCGGTTGGCGCGGCCGGGGCCGCGGAGAAGAGCAACCCATACGTGCCCGTCACGGATTCACTGGTGGTGCGCAAGCTGGATGCGTGGCAGGACTGGAAATTTGGTTTCATGATGCATTGGGGAGCGTATAGCCAGTGGGGCGTGGTGGAATCGTGGTCGATCTGTTCCGAGGACTGGTGCAAACGTCCGCCCGGGACCAACTACGTGGACTACAAGAGAAAATACGAGGCGCTGCCGAAGACTTTCAATCCCATCGGGTTCGATCCTGATGTGTGGGCCAACGTCGCCAAGAATGCGGGCATGAAATACGTTGTGTTTACCACCAAGCACCACGACGGCTTTTCCATGTTCGATACCAAGCTGACCGATTACCGCATCACCGCGCCTGACGTTCCGTTCCATACAAATCCGCGGGCGAACGTCGCCAATGAAGTCTTTGCCGCATTTCGCAAGCAATCGTTCGGGATTGGCGCCTATTTCTCCAAGCCCGACTGGCACAACGCGGACTACTGGGCGCCTGAGTGGGCCACTCCAAACCGGGACGTGAATTACGATACGCGCGAATATCCTGAGCGATGGAAAAAGTTCGTTGCGTTTGTGCATGGACAGGTGGGCGAGCTGACCTCTGAATACGGGTCCGTGGATATTCTCTGGCTCGACGGCGGCTGGGTGAATCCAACGGCGCATCCGAATGCGATCGTTGGCGGGCAGGATGTGCCGTGGCCGCAGGATATCGATATGCCGGGCCTGGCTGCGCTGGCGCGGAAAAATCAGCCGGGCCTGATCGTCGTTGATCGCGCGGTGGGTGGTCCCTACGAAAACTACCGCACGCCGGAGCAGCAGATCCCCGACAGGCCGCTTCCTTATCCATGGGAAACCTGCATGACGCTCGGCAATTCGTGGTCCTATGCGCCGGAAGATCACTATAAGTCTGCGCGCCAGGTTGTGCACATGCTGGTCGACATTGTTGCCAAAGGCGGCAACTATCTGCTCAACGTTGGTCCTGATCCGACTGGCGAACTGCCGACTGCGGCGGTTGCGCGGCTCGCCGAAATCGGGGCGTGGATGCAAAACAACGGCGAGGCGATTTATGCGACACGTCCGGTTGCGCCCTATCGCGACGGCAAACTGTGCTTTACCCGTGGCAAGGATAGCGCAGTGTACGCGATCTACCTGCTCGATGAAGGCGAGGCTGTTCCCGGGACGATTGCATTGAAAAACATTGTGCCAGCACCGGGTGCGACCGTACGTCTACTCGGGTACGACACTGAGTTCAAGTGGCAGCGTGATGGCGTCGGGGCGCGTATCACAGTGCCAGAAGCAGTAGGCAGGCAGGCTGCGAACAGTTACGCCGTTAGCCTGCGAATTTCCGCGATACGGCCCAGAGGGTAATTATTTGGGATGACAAAGATAAAATGACCGATGTTTGCCATTGTCGTATCCCGATGTCAGGTACTTCGTCGGTCCTGAAAAACCAATAAGGCCCGGATAAAACCTGATGAAAGGCGGCGTTGGTTGCCCTAGGATTTTCCTGAAGCCGCAGCAAATGTCTTGGAAACCGGGGAAAAACGATGCAGACCAAGCGCGAGCCGGAGCAGCCACAGCGGCAGATGTTTCAGATAGATTGGGAGCCGTTGATCGACCGGAGCCATCCTTTGGTTCGTCTCGGTCTTGCGATCGATGGGTCGTCGTTCGAGGAAACTCTGGGCAGTACTTCAGCAGCATGAGACATTTTCGGCATCAGATGCCGATCGGTCCTTCGAGCATGACGCGCTGGCGCAAGCGGCCGGTGAAGGCCGCCGTGCAGAGGGCCTCTCAATCAAGCAGAGTTATCGGCATGTGGGCCGCCGTCTGCGGATGCACTCCAGCCGTTATGCTCCTGCCCGCCAGATGAAACGCGCTCCTGGCTGCGCAGATGAAGCAAGTCGAGAGCTTGATCGGATGTGGCAATGAAATTTGACGACCGTTTCAATGGGACAGCGTTCCTCCGTACTCGATCAGTGGCGGCAACATCTCTTATGCCGCCCAAATAGCGGAGAAGATGCAGAAGACCTATTCGATTTCTTTGACACTATCGGTCTATTCACCCGATTGGGAGTCTTAGACGTACAAATAGCTCACAGCCTTTTCTTTCATTGGATCAACATGTACTGGTGCGCTGGGAAACACTACCTCGGGTCCATGCAAAAGGACTCGGCGCAACGATGGAACGATTTTGAATGGCTCTACAAGCAAGTGGTCACCGTGGAGAAGACCAGAGTCCCAGGATCTGAAGACCTCAAGATGACCCATGCGTTAACCCAAGTTCGTCACGAAAGAGGCCACAGATGGCCTAAGTGGTTCAGAATCAGTTCAGGCTACCGCCGAATCTGCACTACATTTGTGTTGAAATCGAAGATGTTCTGGCAGGCTGATTCCGAGCTGCC
>JAJZCA010000406.1 GCA_021798735.1 Acidobacteriota bacterium
GAAACTGATCGGAAAGACGCGGGTTCAGGTTGGGGAAGCAGCGTGGAATCCATCGATTTTCTCTGAACTCCTTACACCCGCGGTCCCCGGAGCGCCCGCGCAGAGGGCAAATGATCGCGCCGGAATACACCGCATGTACCGAGATTTTGTGCGATGGCTACTTGCGTTGCGCCACCATGGCATCCAACGCCAGGTTCAACTCCAGCACGTTTACACAGGGCTCGCCAAGAACTCCAAATTGCCTTGGTTCAATATGCGCCTTGACCAGTTGCGCCACCTGATCTTTGGGCAGTCCGCGAACTTGCGCGACCGAGGCGACCTGGTACTCAGCGGCGGCCACGGTAATGTCTGGATCCAACCCTGAGCCGGAGGTCGTGACCAGATCGATGGGAACGCTGGTGTGCGCATTTTCATGCTGCGCTTCCCGGGTTTGCCACGCATGCACGCTTTGGTCGACACGCGCGATCAACGTTGCATTCGTCGGGCCGAGGTTCGAGCCGGAGGAGTTTGCGGCATCGTACCCTGTACCGGCGGCGGAGGGACGGCCATTAAAGTAGCCCGGCCCGGTAAAGGATTGCCCAATCAATTTGGAACCAACAACAACGCCATCTTTTGCGATGAGTTCGCCGTTGGCTTTCGCCGGCATCAGCAAGTGCGCCAGCCCGGTGACGGCAAGCGGGTAGCCAAGTCCAAGCAGGACGGTCGTCACCAGAGTATACAAACACGCCGTGATGAATTGTTTCCGCATATCGGTCCTCAAATCAGGTGCATGGCCGTAATCGCCATGTCGATCAGCTTGATGCCGAGGAATGGAAGCACGATCCCTCCCAGGCCATAGAGCAGCAGGTTGTTGCGCAGCAGGACTTCCGCGTTCATCGGTCGATATTTCACGCCGCGCAGCGCCAGCGGGATGAGCGCGACAATAATCAGCGCATTGAAGATGACGGCGGACAGGATGGCCGACTGCGGGGTGCGCAGATGCATGATATTCAACGCGGCCAGCACGGGAAACGTTGCGGCAAACATTGCCGGAATGATGGCGAAATATTTGGCGACATCGTTGGCGATGGAAAATGTGGTCAGGGCGCCTCGGGTCATCAAAAGCTGCTTGCCGATTTCGACGATTTCGATCAGCTTGGTGGGATTGGAATCCAGGTCCACCATGTTGCCGGCTTCCTTGGCGGCCTGCGTGCCGGTGTTCATCGCGACGCCGACATCGGCCTGGGCCAGCGCTGGAGCATCGTTGGTGCCGTCGCCGGTCATCGCCACCAGCTTGCCTTCGGCTTGCTCGCGACGAATCAGGTCCATCTTGTCTTTAGGTTTCGCCTCGGCCAGAAAATCGTCCACGCCGGCTTCGCGAGCGATTGCCGCCGCGGTGAGCGGGTTGTCGCCGGTGATCATAATGGTGCGAATGCCCATGGCTCGCAGTTGCGCGAAGCGTTCGCGCATCCCGCCCTTGACAATGTCTTTCAGATGGATGACGCCCAGAGCGCGATTGTTTTCCGCGACCACCAGCGGCGTGCCACCACTGCGCGCGATCCCTTCCACATCGGAGCGGACCTCATCGGCCAGGATGCCGCCGGAAGCCTGTAGATAAGCTGCAATGGATTCGGCTGCGCCCTTGCGGATGGTGCGGCCATCGACGTTGATGCCGGACATGCGGGTGGTTGCACTGAAGGGAACAAACTCCGCGTGCATGGTTGCCAGGTCGCGCCCACGCAGCCCATAGGTCTCTTTCGCCAGCACGACGATGGAGCGGCCTTCCGGAGTCTCGTCTGCCAGCGAGGAAAGTTGTGCGGCGTCGGCAAGCTGGTCCTTGCTGACGCCTGGAGCCGCCAAAAATTCCGTGGCCTGTCGATTGCCGAAGGTGATGGTTCCCGTCTTGTCGAGGAGAAGTGTGTTCACGTCGCCGGCGGCTTCCACGGCGCGGCCAGACATGGCCAGCACGTTGTGCTGGACCAGGCGGTCCATGCCAGCAATGCCGATGGCGGAAAGAAGGCCGCCGATGGTGGTTGGAATGAGGCAAACCAGCAGCGATACCAGCACGAAGACGGTCTGCGGCGAATGCGAATAGATCGCGATGGGCTGCAACGTGACGACTGCCAACAAAAAAATGATGGTCAGGCCGGCCAGCAGAATGTTCAGAGCGATTTCATTGGGGGTTTTCTGCCGTTCCGCGCCTTCGACCAGGGCAATCATCTTATCGATGAAGGTCTCGCCGGGGTTGGAGGTGATGCGAATTTTAATCTGATCGGACAGGACCCGCGTACCTCCCGTGACCGCCGAGCGGTCTCCTCCTGACTCTCGAATGACTGGAGCGGATTCGCCCGTGATGGCGGACTCATCGACCGACGCGACGCCGTCGATGATTTCGCCGTCTCCGGGAATCATTTCGCCCGCGGACACAATGACGATGTCTCCTGAGCGGAGTTTGGAACTGGGAAGCTGCACGATGACGCCTTTTTCATTCAGCCGATTCGCCATGGTCTCGGACTTGGCCCGGCGCAGCGCGTCCGCCTGCGCTTTGCCGCGGCCTTCCGCCATGGCTTCGGCAAAATTTGCGAACAGGACGGTGAACCAGAGCCAGAGAGTGATCTGAAGATCGAAGCGGGAGGCCGCTCCATGGAAACGAAAATCCCGCACCAGCAGCAGCGAGGTAATGACGCTGCCGATTTCGACGACGAACATCACGGGATTCTTCATCATGTTCCATGGGCTCAGCTTGCGTAAAGAATCGACCAATGCGCGCTGGGTGATCTGCGCGTCCCAGAGCGATCGTTGATGCGTGTTTTTCGATTTTGCCATATTGCTTTCTCC
>JAJZCA010000407.1 GCA_021798735.1 Acidobacteriota bacterium
GGACAAGGCCGATCTGGTCGAAATTCACTGGCCCAGCGGCATCACGCAACGACTGACAAATATCAACGCCGGCCAGACGATTACCGTGCGCGAAGACACCGGTATCGTCCACGCAGCGCCGTTTCAGAAACGCGCCATCTAAGATCAAGCACTGCGGCCACGCTGCGGGGCGTGATTGCAGGATCGCCTGAGGCTCATGGCAAACTCAGCACAATTTGGCCGGTGGAATTCGATGCCACTTTCAATTGCCGCGCGATCAGCACGAAACACACGAACATCGCCCCCAGCGCGAAGACCGGAACCAGCAAGCCGTCGCGCAACGAACCGGTGTAGGTCGCGAAAGCCTGCCGGTCATCCAGGGCAGCACCGAACCGCCCTTCCCCGCGACGGCTGACGAATTCGCCAGGCGATGTCAGCTTTGGTTTGCCGCTGCGGCCACATTAGTAGGCATTGGCGTTCTCCCTCCGAATCTTGTAACGAATGGAAATTCCGCTCCAGTACCACTGATGCAGCGAACTGTTTGGTGACATGCGTCACATCCTTTGCCCTATGGGCTTCGTACCATATTTTTCAGTACCTTCCGCAGAAAGGCACTCTTCCAGCGGGTTTCCGGGTCGAGCGCTCAAGGTCGGGCATGAAGCTATTCTGGATCACGTTGGCAGCAGGTCTGTTCCTCAGGCTGTGCATTTTGCATGCAGTCTCAGGAGCCACCGAAGTCCCGTTCGTAAGGGCTGCGCCGACCCATTCTCAAACCGACCCGGCCATTGCGTTCATTGAAGCTCCCATAGTAACGGCCAACGGACTCACAAAGCGCTTTCCGCAAGGTAGCCGTCTGGTGCGAATGACCCCTGGCGCACAGGCCGCCTCTGTGCTTCCTCTCACGCCGGAATTCTACGCTGCCTCCGACCCGCAGGTTTCCTTCGACGGAACCCGAATTCTCTTTTCTGCCCAGCGGACCAAGAGCGCACTCTGGCAGATATGGGAGATGGCAGTGGACGGGACCGGGCTGCAACAGATCACGCACTGCACAGGCGATTGCCTTCAACCCAAGTATCTGCCGCAGAACCAAATCGTCTACACGTCCGTCGATGGAAAAGGCGCACATCGCACATCAACAATCTATATCTGTCAAATAAGCGGGAAAAGCGCTCATCCCATTACATTTGGGCCAGGAAATTTTCAAGTCGAGACCGTGCTTCACAGCGGGCGAGTCGTGGTATCTGCGGAGTCGCCGCTGCTGCCGGGCGGCAACCTCCATCAATCTCGCACTCTCTTCACTCTGCGACCGGACGGATCAGGACTCACGCTGCTTCGCGACCAGGCCATGCCCAACCAGAATCGCAGTGGAGCGATAGAGCTGGCCGACGGCACCATCCTGTTTCTCCAGACGAAGAACGTGGCCGGAAATTCCGCGGGTGGACAGCTTGCATCGATCCGCCCAGGAGCGTTGCGCGCATCCGTCCTGACAGGACCTGCGGCGGCATATCAATCCGCGCAGGAGCTTCGGGTAGCAACCCTGGTCGTGGCGAGGCACGGCTCCGCACCGGCATCCGACAAGAATTTCAATCTCTATACATTCGATCTTGCCGGCAAGTCCCTGGGCGATGTGCTCTACCGAAACGCAAAGGCTTCCAGCGTGCAGGCGGTCCCATTGACGCCGCATGCGCTGCCGCGAATTTACTGGAGCATTCTCCATCCAACCGTGCAAACCGGGCGCATTCTCTGCCTCGACTCGTATATTTCACAAGATGCGCCGAATGGGCGTCTTATCGGGCGCATCGCAAGCGTTCGCGTCGTGACGCTGGAGCAACCGGGAAACCGTGAACGAATTGTGGGCGACGCGCCGGTGGAATCCGATGGATCGTTTTATGCCACGGTTCCGGCGGACGCGCCCATCCGATTTGAGCTGCTGGGACCCAAGGGAAAGATCCTGCACGCGCAGCGGAGCTGGATATGGGTGCGACATGGCGAAGACCGCGGTTGCCAGGGATGTCATGACAGTCCGGCTCTCGCCCCGGCCAACCACTTTCCGATGGCGCTGCGGCGCTTCAATACTCCCACTCTGCTAGGCGGCGAATTGCGCGCGCAGCAGTCCGGGCGACCATGAGGGAACCGATGAGATATTTTTCGCGCCAACTCGAACCGAGAATTGCAACAGCAACGCCGCTGCTGGTGCTGGCTCTCGCCTTCGGGCTTTTTGGACAGAACTCGCCTCCTGCGCCGACCGCACCGCAGTCCCCGTTGCCGCAATTTGAGGACGTTACACAGAAGGCCGGGATTGCTTTTCGCCAGTCCTTCGGCGAAAAAGATTTGAGTTCGATTCTGGAAGGCGCAGGCTCGGGATGCGCGTGGATCGACTACAACAACGACGGCCTGCTCGATCTATATGTTGTCAGCGGTCGCTATCTTCCGGGAATCACCGATCACTCCGCGCCCGACGGCAAGGATGCTACGAATCACCTGTATCGCAACAATGGCAACGGAACCTTCACCGATGTCACGGCCCAGGCCGGAGTCGCCGGGAAGGGTTTTGGCGTTGGCGTTACCGCAGGGGATTTCGACAACGACGGCAATGAAGATCTGTACGTCACCAACTACAACTCCGCCATTCTGTACCACAACAACGGCAATGGAACGTTTACAGACGTTACGGAAAAAGCAGGCGTGGAAAATCCATTCTTCGGGACTGGCGCAGCTTTTGTCGATTACGACCGCGACGGCAAGCTGGATCTTTTCGTCGGCAATTATCTGAAGTTCGATCCAAATTACCGGCAGTATTACACCGCCCAGCATTATCCGGGGCCG
>JAJZCA010000408.1 GCA_021798735.1 Acidobacteriota bacterium
CGGCCAACGAAATGCGAGAAGTTTTTTCCACCGATTTTCCGGTCATCTGTACCCGTCGTGGCGGCAGCGTCAGGTCGACATCGAACTGCTCGGCAACTTGTTTACCCGGTGTGGCTGCGGCAAACGCCGCTTGCTTCGGGGTAATAACGACAACTGGTCCCTCCGCCGAGACCCTCTCCGTCACCCGTGCCAAATAGGTGTATCGTGCCGCTGAAATTGTGCCATCGGAATACGTCGCGCTGATCGCATCCTCCAGCAGCGGCGCATCCAGCTTGACAGCCACGCGTGGGCTGTACTCGCGCCCGCTTCGGCTGCCGCCGATCAGCACCGTATGGGCTTCACCCTCGCTCGCGATCTGCGCAATTGCGGCCGACCATACTTCCGGATCATACTGCGCCAGGTCCACGTGGTCCGCAACCAACACCTGATCCACAAGCAGAGCTACTTCGTTCGCGACAGCGGCGATTCCAGATCCCAGCACCAGCGCGACCACTGGGCCTTCCCTGCCTAGTTCGCGCGCGCACGTCGCCATCTCGTAGGTACTTTTGCTCGCCTTTCCATTCGCATGTTCCACAACGATCAGGATCATGCAATCACCCGTGCTTCATCCCGCAGCAGCCCCACCAGTTCCGCGGCAGCGGCCGGCGCATCTTTCCCGTCCAGGATCTTATGTAATCTTGTCTTCACCTGCACCTCAGCGCCTGACACTTTCACCTTCGGCTCAACTTGGAATCGTTCCAGGGTCTCTACCCGTAGCTGCTTCTTCTTTGCGCGCATAATATTTGGCACCGTAGGATATCTCGGCTCATTCAGACCTTGCTGCGTGGTCATCACCGCGGGCAATTGCACAGAAAACATCTCGCTGCCATCCTCCGCATCGTGCCTGCCCGTCAGCGTCTGCCCCTGCACCTCCAGTGCGTTGACCCACGTCGCCTGCGGCCAATGCAGCCGTTCCGCGGTCGCTGCTCCCAGCGCATGGCTGTCCCAGTCCGCCTGCTGGCCACCGCAGAAAATCAGGTCGATCTTCTCCTCCTGCGCCACCTGGGCGGCTACTTTGCTCAGCGCAATAGGATCCAGCACAAGATCCGTCATCACGTGAATGGCGCGGTCCGCTCCCATCGCCAGCACCGTCCGCAGCGCCTCCTGGTTTCGTTCCGGGCCAACCGCCAGCGCGATCACTTCCGTATCGACACCGCTCTCGCGAATACGCAGCGCCTGCTCCACGCCATACTCATCCATCGTGTCGACCACCAGCTTGCTGGCGCCTAAGTCCACGTTCCCGCCGCGAATGCGCACCGTTTCTTCTGCATCCAACACCTGGCGAATTAGCGCCAATATCCGCATGGCCCCTCCAACCGCTTCACGTATTGCAATGTCGCGCCTTATACTGCAGTGTGCTATCCCATCACATGGCGATCCCTTGAGCGATCGTCGCTTTTTACCGCTGAAGAATTCACTGCGACAGCTTAATCTACCCTTGATAGCTTAGCTGCGCAACCCCTTGAAGAGGTTTTCTGTCCAATGGAAAAAATCGCTGCTACAGATGGCGTCCGACTGCCGCTAACATCCCTGAGTAACGACGAACAAATCCTGCGGGATTCGGTTCGCAAGTTTGCCCAGAACAAAATTGCGCCGCTTGTCCGCGAAATGGACGAGTCCCAGAAGATCCACCCTTCCCTGCTGCCTCAGATGTTCGAGATGGGCATCCTCGGCATCGAGACGCCGGAAGAATACGGCGGCTTTGGCGGCTCTTTTATGGACTCCATTCTGGCGGTCGAGGAGATCTCTGCAGTCGATCCTGCGATCGGCGTCCTGGTCGATGTACAGAATACTCTCACCGTCAATGCGTTGCTGCGTTACGGCACCGAAGAGCAGAAGACAAAATATTTGCCGCGCACCAATACGGATACCATCTGCTCGTATGCGCTGAGCGAAGCCAGCTCGGGCTCCGACGCATTCAGTCTCAAAACTCAGGCGCGACTCGATGGCGACTTCTACATCCTGAATGGCCGCAAGCTCTGGATTTCGAACGCTGTCGAGGCCGATCTTTTCATCGTGTTCGCAACTGTGGATCCATCCGCCGGTTATAAGGGAATTACCGCATTTGTCATTGAGCGGGATACCCCTGGGTTTCAGGTCGGGAAAAAAGAAGACAAGCTTGGAATTCGCGCTTCATCCACCTGCGAATTGTTGCTCGACGACTGCCGCCTGCCCGTCGCCAGCGTCCTGGGCCAACCCGGCAAAGGCTACAAAATCGCCATTGGGACGCTGAACGAAGGGCGCATCGGAATCGCCGCGCAAATGCTGGGGCTCGCCCAGGGCGCATGGAATTACGCCGCCAAATATGGCCGCGAACGCCAGCAGTTCGGAAAAGCCATATCGCAATTTCAGGCGGTTCAATTCACCCTTGCCGACATGGCGGTTGAGATTGAGGCGGCGCGACTCATGGTTTACAACGCAGCACGAATGAAGGATGCCGGCATACCTTTTGTAAAGGAAGCCGCTATGGCGAAGTATTTTGTCTCCATGGTGGCCGAACGCGTCGCCAGCCAGGCGGTTGAAATCTTCGGCGGATATGGGTTTGTCAAAGACTATCCCGTAGAAAAACTGTATCGCGATGCCAAGATCGGAAAAATCTACGAGGGCACCTCGAACATGCAACTGGCCACCATTTCCAAGCTGATCCTCGCCGACTAACCGCGATATCTCACACGGATCGATTTCATCGGACAGCTCGGCGGTCTGATGGGGCAGAAGGGTGGTCGTTCGGTCTCGGAGCAGTCTTCAGTCTGGGTTTGGCGC
>JAJZCA010000044.1 GCA_021798735.1 Acidobacteriota bacterium
TCGCGCTCGCTCAGGCCGCCCATCAGGCCGGAGCCGCCAAATCCCAGATGCGTCGTTTCGCGCCCGCTGCCGGGCAGTGCAATTCGCTCAAGCATCGGCCCGCGCCTGCACATTCGCTTGTAAATCCGTCTCGGTAGTCGTAGTCGTCGGAATTTCGCTTGCCTGTGGACGGCCCGCCAAATGATCGGCCAGACGAATCGCCAACGCCAGCAAGGTATGCACTGGATTCGCAAAGCCTGAAGCCGGATAGACCGACGCGCTACACACGTACGCGTTGCGCACGCCATGCAATTTCAAATCGGTATCGACCACGCCCTCGACAGCCGATGCGGCCATGCGCGTTCCCCCCATCCAGTGGTAGCTATCGTCGAAGGTCACATGGCGATGGCCCTCTTCCAGCGCCAGCTCCGGCTGTGGTTCCAGCGTCGCCAGTCCCGCAGTTTCCAGGGCGTTCTGGACCATCTGCGTGAAGCGCTGAATCGTCTTCCACTCCAGCGGCGACACCTGCCAATCGATCCGGCTGCGAAACATCCCCAGAGCATCGCGTTCCGGCGAGAGCGTGATCCGGCTGGCGGACAACGGCTCCTGCTCGCAATGCACCCGCAGCCAATATGTCACATCCTTCGGCCAATAGGCGCGATGGCTGACGTAAAAGCTATATGCCAACCGCAGCAGAATAGGCAGCCGCCGCAATGCCGGTATCGTATTGCGCACGCCGATTGCCGACCAGTTGCCGCGCAGCAGGTTCCGCGCCGCGGACTTCATCTGGCGCACATCCTGTTCCACGCTGCCCAGGCTGATGAATGAAATCGCTCCGGCAATGTTCAGAATGCCTTCCTCACGCTGCCGGTCGGCCGCGATGCGAAGCTTCGGATGATACTTTCTTCCCTTGAGATAGATATTGGGAAACACTCGCGCCAGCTTCTTTCGATCGATGGCGACCACGCGGGCGGCGTTGTAATCGATGTGGCTCTGCACACAACGGCCCAGCCAGCCGTTCTGCTGCCATGGGGCCGTCTGGCCTTGCTCCAAAGGCTGCAACAGCAAGTTGATCGTCTCCACCATTCCCAGGCAAAGCACGTAGCTTGCAGCTTGGAAGACCTGTTCGTGACCCGCAAAATTCCGGCAACGCACGCCCGAGACACCCTCCCCGGACTCATCCAGCAGCAACTCGCACACGGTGGCATGCAGCACCACAGAGATGTTGTCGGAGACGAGCGCGCTGTGATACAGACGGGCAAAATTCGGCTCCGGGCACCAGCGAGTGAAGTAGGGAACAATTTCATGGCCAAGATCGGGGGCCGTCGTTCCTACCTGGCGCCACACCTCTTCATCAGTCTGCAATACGGGAGGCAGCCCCTCGGCCTGCTGCGCGCGCTGATAGTACGGCTTCAGTAGAGACTTCGCAATGGGCCAACCGCTTCCCGGAATTGTCGGATGGACTTCAAAATCCTGATCCTCCAACTCTGAAATCTGCCCACCCCAGTGGTGCGTGGTTCCCCCCAAGGAACGGAAACGGCCGAAATGCACCTGCTTCAACGATTGACCGGTTCGCTCACTGCGGTTCAACTGCTGGATCGCTTCCTCCTCTCTGCTTCCTCCGCTTTCCAGCAGTAGCACTCGCTTGCCCTGACGGGATAGCTCCGCAGCCAGCACAATTCCTGCCGCCCCTGCTCCGACAACGCACACGTCCGCAGTCGACAAGCGGATTGGGTCTGGACGCACGAGATCGAAAATCATACATCCTCCTGACGATTTGTTCGTACCAGTCGATCCATAGTTCCTAGGACGACACGCATCTGAGTATCGTTGTCATATCCGCTCGCGACCGCCCTACGTCGTCCAGCAGCAGCAATGCGCGTTCGCGCCTCCTCGTTCCTGAGATAACTACGAATTTTTTCCGCACATTCTTCTATCCCCGAAAAGAACACCGCCTCTTTGTCCTCTTCGAAACGCTCGGCGTGTCCGGAGCAGCGCTCCGCCAACAGGAAGCCACCACATGCCGCGATTTCGAAGCTCTTGTGCGCAAACTCATCTTGATTGCTGTGGGTCAGGAAACTCAGATTGATCTTGGATCTCCACACAGCTTCGCGATACGAAGCGTCGAATAACTCGTCGCGCTCCGGGTAGAGTGCCGCAAGAATATTTTTCGACAGCTTGCGTTGCCAGATGCGCGGCCCAGAGATCACCATCGGCACATTATATTTTCGCCACAAATCCGTCAGAAACTGCGGCCGCTTATCATACGGCGTGCCAATGAAAGAAACTTCCCGCGTGCGGTCCTTGTCCGACCAACCTGCCGGCGGAGGGAAATGCACGCTCGGCTCGAACGCCGTCTGCACTTTCACCACCCGTCGCGCGCCCCGCGCCAGATATTCCGCAACGCTTACATCCCGCTGCTGCACATGCAGGTCGTATTCCGGAATGGTGCGCACGTACAGGCGAAATCCCGGATCGCGCCGCGGACCAAATGGATTGTCAATCATGTAATCGATCGTCGCGATGCCCAGGGCCCGCAATTGCCTTAGTGTCGCGGCCCGAATAAAGAGCGGTTTATCGAACCACACCGCATCCACACGATGTTCCTTCGCCAGGCGCAACACATCTTCATTCATCTGTGTCACAACCCGACCGATTTGTAGCCGATGCCGCAATCGCGCCATCAGCGAGGGGCCCTGCGCTTCATACCGCGTGACGTCCACGGGGAAGAGGACGTTTCCAAGCCGCTCCAGGCTGCGTTGCCGGTAGAGCCCATACGAACCGTAAGTCATCGGCGCAATATACAGAATCCGCATTGGCGGCGCTGGCTGGAATGTGGGCTGGCTGTCCATGCTGTTTTTTGGTTGGCTACGCCTGCTGCCGCATAAAGGCGATCACCTGATCCACGTTGACCACGCCCACCAGCTTGTTATGCTCTTCGACCACCGGCAAAGCATACAGGTTGTAGCGATCGAACAGCTCCGCTACCTGCTTATCGTGCATGCCGGCGGGGCAACTGACAAAGCGGGATTCGCTCAGCACGGCAACTTTCGTATCTGGGAGCGCCAGCAACAGCCGCGCCAGCGGAACGACGCCGAGTAGCACGCCGGCTTCATTGACCAGATAAACTTCCGTCACTATCTCTGGATCGTCATCGAAATTGCGCAATGCTTCAATTGCCTGCGCAACGGTGGCGTCCGCAGGAACCGCGACATAGTTCGTCGTCATGCGCCCGGCCGCGGAATGCTCGCTGAATTCCAGCAGCTCTTTCACTTCTTCCCGCTCTTCCGGCTCCATCTCCTCGAGGATGGCTTCCGATTGCTCCCTGCGCAGCTCGCCCAGCAGGTCCGCCGCCGCGCTTGGATCCATCTCCTCCATAATGTCGGCGGCACGTTCGGAGTCCATCGATTCGAGCAGTTGCTTTTGCAGCTTCGGCTCCACTTCTTCCAGCGCCTCGGCGGCCACTTCTTCGTCGAGCTGGTTGAAGATGGCTTCCCGCTGCACCGGAGCCAGGTCTTCCAGAATGTCGGCGAGGTCTGAGGGATGGAATTGCGCCAGCCGTTCATGGGAGATCTTCAGCCGTACGCGGCGCGCCGGATCGACTTCAATCAGGTCCACAAAATCCCAGGGAATGGCGCGGGATGGAATCCTTTTCGTCAGCCGTTCAATCGCCCGCTTGGTCAACATTCCCTTTAGCAGCCGGCGCATCGCTCCCAGCGTGCCTACTTCCACCTCAATGGCGCGCATTTCGCCACCGCATTCATGAGGCAGCCACAACAAGGACACGTCATTGACGCGGACGACTTTTCTTCCATGAACATCGATGATCTGCTGGTCCATCAGGTCGCGATCCAGCAACAGCAGCGGCTCGCTGATACTAAACGATCTCGGGTGTGCCTCGCCGCGCAATCTCAAGTCTCCACCCGGCGTCTGCTCCAAACCGGCCGGCGAAACCGCCTGCAGATCATACTTCCGTCCCCAGATCAGCTCTGTTACCAGAGACGCGCGAACTCCGGGAGTGACGGCAACCTCCCGCACCCGACCCAGAGAATGGCCAGCCGCATCCAGAATCGGACTGCCCAGCAGCAGAGAAAGATGAATCAGGATGGAGTCTTTTGCGGTCGACCCTTCCTTATGATTTTTCTTCATCTCGTCGGGCTGCATTGGCTACACTCTCATTTTTTTGTTATGAATCGCGCGATCTTCACTGATACCCAGTGGCTGTACCCGTTCTCAAGAAAGACTGCCCGGCGATGGCCGCGCTCTTCCTCTGTCCATGCGGTTCATTCGCCCGCATGGACAGTCTACTCAACTCAAGCGAAACAAGAGCATATTCTTTCCTGCTCGCTTGGGATTCGCCTCGAACCAGCCCGCAACACCCTCGATGGAATGGCATTTCAGGCTATCAAGCCGTCTCGCGGCCATCGTGTACGGCTTACTGATCGGCTTCCATTCTCACGCCAGGGCAAAGACTTCCTTGACACTGAGGCAAATATGCAAGCAAACTGCCCCTGTGGAGAGTTTCTGCGGGTCCTTGGCAAGAACGACCGCAATCGAGACCAGGAACCGACAATTCAGCGGACCCGGGGCGTGTGGTGGATTCCATGGTTAGTCGATTCAGTTACACTTTGGACTCATCGCTGGACAGCGTGAGCAAAGTGGAAGAAGCGGCAGAAGATTTGGCCCAGAAGTCGGGATTGGACGAGGACCAGACCTTCCAGCTCACGATGGCGGTGCGCGAAGCCGCTGTCAACGCCGTGCTGCATGGAAATGCCTACGATCCGGAGAAAAAGATTGTCGCCTCGTTTGAGAACAATGGTTCATCGTTGATTATTCGCATCAGCGACCAGGGAAACGGCCTCGACCCAGCGACACTTCCGGATCCACTCGCGCCGGAAAACCTGCTCAGTGGCTCCGGGCGTGGAATTTTCCTCATCCGATCGTTTATGGACGAGGTACACTTCAAGCTACTGCACCCCGGCACCGAGCTAACACTTATCAAACATTTGGATTCAACCCAGAAAAGCGCCTAAGGAGGAATACAACCGTGAGCATGAAGATCAGTACCCGCCAAGTGGATGGAGTCACAGTTCTCGATCTGAGCGGCCGTATCACACTCGGCGAAGGCAGTGTGCAACTGCGCAATGCGGTTCGTGAATTGTTGGGCAAGGGATCGAAAGATATCCTGCTGAACCTGGCCGACGTCAATTACATCGACAGCTCTGGAATCGGCGAGCTGGTCAGCGCCTTTACCGCAGCTCGCAACCAGGGTGGAGAGCTGAAATTGTTGAAGCTCACGAAAAAAGTCCACGACCTGCTGCAGATTACCAAGCTCTACACCGTGTTTGACATTAAAGACGATGAGGCGCAAGCCATCGCCGCCTTCAGCAAGGCATAATCCTTCCGCCTGAAGCATAAAAAACGGCTGCCCCACCAAAAGGGTAGCCGTTTTTCATACCTGCGATACGTCGTCGTTGTTACTTGCCGGAAAAGCTCACCTTGGGAACCTGCTGCGCCGCCGCAGTACCCTCAAAGTAGGCATTGTTCCTGTGGTATCCCGCAATGCCAGCCCAGATACTGTTCGGAAACAGTCCAATAAATGTGTTGTAGTCCTGCAACGCCTGGTTATACCGGCGACGTTCAACCGCAATCCGATTTTCCGTACCCGCCAGTTCATCCTGCAATTGCAGAAAGTTCTGGTTGGAGCGCAGTTGCGGGTAGGCTTCCGAAATCATCAGCAAATGACCCAGGGCATTGTCCAACTGCCCATTGGCTGCGATTTTCGATTGCGGATCCCGAGCCCCCAGCAACGCTGCCCGCGCATTGGCAATATCGCTGAAGACGGTGGTTTCATGCGCGGCGAATCCCTGCACCGTCGCCACCAGGTTGGGAATCAGGTCCGCCCGTCGCTGCATCACTACTTCTACCTGCGACCACGTCTGCTTCACCTGCTCATTCTTGGCCACCATTTGGTTGCGGGCGGAAATATAGCTGCCAAACACCAGCAGCCCCACCACAACAATAATTCCCAGCACTCCCAAAAGGACCAGCCCCGTTCGTTTCATCTCGATTGTTCTCCCGTAATCTTTCCTTGATGCAGCCCTTGAAGTTTTTATACGGTGCCCATCCTAGCGCATTTTGCGAAAGCGCTGACAGCACAGAATCCTGGGTGCCTCAGGTCTCGATTTTGAGACCTGAGATTCTCCAATTCGACTACAGTCCGCCGTTACCAGCCTCCGGAAGCACCGCCTCCACCAGAACTGCCACCGCCGAAACCGCCGAATCCGCCACCACCATCATCGCCACCGCCAAAGCCACCGCCGCCACGGCCGCCACCGCCCAGCATGTTCCCAAGGAACATTCCCAGCAGAAATCCGGCCCAGCCATTCGGCCCGGAACGTAGCAGAGAGATGAACACAAAAATCGCAAACAGCGCCAGCAGGATATCTTTCACCGCACTCGCGGGGTGAGACTGCGGTTGGAGGCCCAGGTTCTGGGCAGGCGTCCTCAGGGTAACACCCGCATCCTGCGCGATCACGTTCGCTACGTCCTGCGTCGCCAGTGTGATCGCCGCATCGTAATTCCCGTCGCGCAGATAGGGCACCATCTCGCGGCCTATGCTTCCCACCTTGCCATCCGGCAGGATGCCTTCCAATCCATATCCAACTTCAAACCGATAATGGTGATCGTCGGTGGCAATCAAAAACAGCAAACCGCGATCCGTCCCCTTCTGCCCAACCTTCCATTTCTCTTCCAGGCGTACTGCGAAATCGTCAATCGTGTCGTCGCCCGTCGTATGGATGGTGACCACCGCAATCTGTGCGTGCGCCTGCTGGTCAACCTCGGTACACAATTGTTCCAGGTGGCTGCGGGTCTCCGGAGACAGCACGCCGGCGAAGTCGTTGACGTAGCCCGTCGGCTTTAGATCATTGACCTTCTCCGCCCGCGCGTTTGAAACCAGCAGCAGCGGAAGCATCGCCAGCAATAGGAGCGCCCACACACCCCAGCACAAGCGTACAAATCGTGCCGGGCTCAGTTGAGCGTCGCGCTCGATGCGACAACCGGAGCCGTCAGCGAACAACCTTTGTCCCCGATCCAGCCGGGGAAACCATGGTGACCCGTGCGCTAGCATGCTGCCCCTGATTGTACGACGCGCCCGAGAAAGTTTCTCTTCACCCCCACGCAGCATTCACCCGGTTCTCATCGATCCGTGCGAATTATTTGATCATGAAGCCGGTTTCCCGGGTCAGCGTGCCAATCTGCTTCTCGCGGTCTTCGGACACGCTCTGGACCCTGTTTGCCAGTTCGCTCAGCTTGGGCGAACTCATCGTGGACTCGGCGTTGTGTGCCACCTGATGGTCATTCTTGATGTAGGCGTCCATTTGCACCAGGTACATCTCGTCGAATGGCTTCCCTGTCATTTTTTTCATCTGTTTTTCTGCTTTTTTCGTCTGGCTCGGTATCAACTCCGGCTCCATCATTCCGCTGGTGGGGGTTGGAAGGATTAGATCCTTCGAAATGCCATGATTTTCGGCGATCACCTGCTGCGCAAATTTCTTCACGTCCTCATTGCTGCTGTTCTTCGCCGCCATTTTGCTCAATCGGGTCTCGACATCGAAATTCCTCAGAAGATTCCCGAACGTATTGCGTTCCATCACCTGTTCGTCGTTTTGCGGAGCCATGGGTCCAGTCGGCCGCATCCTGTCCGGAGCCATATTGCCGTTTGGGTTGTTCATATTGCTGTTGGGAGCTCCGCCCATCGGCGTACCCCCCTGCATCTGCGCCAGCGCCGCCGGCGTCATCGCCAACAACAACAACCCGGGAGCCAAAAGGCCCGCTTTCAGAAAATTGCAGTGCTTTCTCAGTTTCATCTCGTTATCCTCCCATGGTTTGACATGGATTATACGTCGGCTGCGTCGATCATTAAAACGTACAAAATTAGACGACTCCTCTATCGGAATGGTCTCCTGACACCCTCGACTTCCAACCCGCGCGGAACCTTCAATTAATCAAATCTCGGATGAAGTTCGCTTGGTATGCAGGGCACGGCTTTACAGGCTTCCGAAAAACGCCTGTTCGCCGCGGCTTTGTATCAGGGCACGACTTCAGTCGGGCCGTAAGTGCGGCAAAATCAGGAGGGCGTTAGCCCCTGCGGTAGGCCGTTCGGGTGTCCCTGCGGAAATTCGGCCTATTCCCACAGCTTGTTTCGCCGATGAGGGACGGTTGATTCCATCGCAGAAACTCATTCAGCCATTCCTTCGGCCCACCCTACCACCCCGTCACAATGCGACATCTGATCCTACACACTTCCAGCCGCTACAGGTAGAGTGAGATTTTGAACGCAGGTATCCACTTCACGATGAGTCTCCAGAAGCACAACCGGAAGACAACAGACCCTTGCAGCCTGCCGTGGAGTTGGCACCGATACGGATGGAATGCACATCGCCGCGCACCACGGCGTTCATCCAGATGCTGGAATGCTCGCCAAGTGTGACGTCGCCGATAATTTGGGCAGAGACATCCACATAGCAGGATTGCGGAATGGTGGGAGATTTGCCTTGATAGGGACGAATCATAGGGAGTGGGCCTGCTCCATTTTACGAGGTGGGAGGGGGCGTGGCCGAGAGAGGCGGGAAAAGCCGAAGGGCGAGGTCGGCCGCCGTATTTGCACGTGATGGAGGATCGATCCCAGGTCTCAGAGACGAGACCTGGGGCACCCGGGGTGAATCAAGTGGCAGGATTGGCACCGGGCGTTGTCGAAGGTGAGGGAGGAACTCAGCGTCCGCCGCGGTAGGTGAGGCGGTAGCCGCGGCGGAAATTGTTGCGGTAGATTTGGGCGGGCTGGCCTGGGGGTACGGGCGGATTGCGGAAGCGAGGATGACGATTGACGTTGGGCCGCATGCCGAGCGAGATATCGTGGCGTGCTGCGGCGACGCCGTTGTTAAATCCTTGACGGGCAACCGCTCCTGGAGGCGGCGGCGCGTAGTACGGAGGAGGTTGGGGGTGAGCGCAGCCGCTGAATGGGAGCAGAAACAGCGACAAACCTGCGATCGCAAACAATTTCTTCATGACAATGACCCTCGTGGATGCGAGATTGTGAATGCGCCTGCTACCGCAGGCATTGTTCCCGGCACAAGCGCGGGAACATGCAACAACAGACACGGGTGCGTCTGAAGAGTTGCGGAGAGTATCGGAGTCGGGGGATTTACGGTATTCTAAGGGGTGTCCAACCGGAGCGTTGGGAGGTGTAATCTCATTTGGCAGAAGTAAAGATTCAAGAAGGCGAACCGTTGGAGAATGCACTGCGCCGCTTCAAGCGCAAGGTGCAGCAGGAAGACATCATCAAGGAAGTCAAGCGGCACTCGTACTACATGAAGCCAGGCGAGAAGATGCGCATGAAGCAGGCATTGGCCCGCAAGCGCAATCGCAAGAAGGCACGCAAGGAACAGACCGACTAATTACGAGTCGATGAATGAAACGAGGCCCGGACATTTGGAAAAGTGTCCCGGGCCTTTGTTTTTGGGGGATCGAGGGTGGTTGATGTTTGGCACCGTCACCCTCTGGATTCTTCGCAGCGCTCAGAATGACCCCTTCTGGTTTTGACTACAGAATCAGGGGGACCAGAATTATCCGGTGTTGCGGAGGCCGGCGGCGATGCCGTTGATGGTGGCGGCGATGGCGCGTTGCAGCGAATCGCTGGTGTCGCCGGCACGCTTGCGACGGAGCAGTTCCACCTGGATGAGGCTCATGGGATCGACGTAAGGATTGCGCACCCGAATGGAACGGGACAGTACCGGATTGGTTTCCAGCAGAGTTTTTTGTCCGGTGACGGCCAGCACAGCTCGCCGCGTGCTTTCATATTCCGATTCCAGGCGGGTGAAGACTCGATCGCCCATCGCACGGTCGTGTGTCAACAGCGAATACTGCTTGGCGATGTGAAAGTCGGCCTTGGCCAGCGACAACTCCACGTTGCGAATCAGGTCAATGAACATGGGAAACTCCCGCATCATGTGTTGCAGCACGGGCAGGCTTCCGTGTTCGATGGAATGCTCCAGCGCATGGCCAACGCCGAACCATCCGGGTACGCCGTGACGACTCTGCATCCAGCCAAACACCCATGGAATGGCGCGAAGGTCGGCGAAATTGTTCTTCGCTTTTCGGCGTACGGGGCGCGAACCAATACGGGCATACTCCAGTTCATTGACCGGCGTGGCTTCTGCGAAATACTGCAAAACTTCTTCATCCTCAGGAATGTTCTTGCGATAAAAACCGTACGCGGTGGTTGAAAGCTCCTCGCACACTTCTTCCCATCCCGGCATCATCTCTCCCGTGCGATGACCACCCGGGCGGTTTGCTTCCGGACGCGCCAACGCATCGAGCGAAGCGGCCACCATCAGCTCCAGGTTCCATTCTGCCAGTACCACATCGGAATATTTCCAGTGCAGGACCTCGCCCTGTTCGGTGATGCGAATTTCTCCGTTGAAGTCGCCAATGGGCTGGGCATAGATGGCGCGATGCGTAGGCGCGCCGCCGCGACCGACCGTTCCGCCGCGGCCGTGGAAGAGGCGCAGGTCGATGCCACATTCACGGGCAACAGCGTGCAGGGCGCGATGCGTTTTGTATATCTCCCAGGTGCTGGTGAGCATACCGCCATCTTTATTGGAGTCAGAATATCCCAGCATCACCTCCTGACTACGATGCCACGATTCCAACAGCGGTTGATACGCAGGTGCGGTCCATATTTCTCGGCAGATGGCGGCAGCGCCGCGCAAATCCTCGATCGATTCAAACAGCGGTACCACGCGGATGGCAGCACAATTTTCCCCAGCCATGCAGGAGACTTGATGCGTGCGCGCGAGATGGAGCACGCGCCAGACATCCTCCGCGCTGGTGGCGCCGCTGACGACGTATTGCCGGATGGTCTCCACTGGCTCCTTGCGCTGAATTTCCGCGATGGCGCGGAAGGTGGCCAAAACGTCGGCCGTGTCGCGCGAAAGCGGAGTGGCGAAATTTTCCTTCGAAGAGTTTCGTTCGCAGTTCCCTTCGATCTCGCGCAATGCCTGAGTGAGTTGGCGCGCATGTGCGCGAATGTCCAGCGTGTGCAAATGCAATCCGAATGTGCGAACTTCGCGGACCAGAGGATCGATCAAAGCTCGCGCCAGGCGAAGGCTTTTTTCTTCCGCCAAGCTATCCCGCAGCAGACGGAGATCGTCCAACAATTCCTGGCTGGAGCGATAGGGCGTCAAGCCGATCGGCGCCGACGACTCATGCAGTTCCCGCGCGGCTGCTTCCAGTCGCATGCGAATGCATAAGACGAAGCGGCGATGCAGCTCGTGGGGATAACGCTGATCGATGCCAAACCCCGAACGTTCCAACTGAGACGAATAGCTTTGCAGCTTTTTCTCTAGCGCCGGGCTCAGGCCGACTCGCTGGATCGACGGGGTCAGCAGGTCGAGGATCAGTTGAATACGAGCGCAATAATGCTCAATCAATTTGCGCCTGGCCATGGTGATGGCTTGCCATGTCACCTCTGGAGTGACAAAGGGATTGCCATCGCGATCGCCGCCAATCCAAGAGCCGAATCGCACCACCTGCGGCAAGTCATTCGCCTCTACTTCAATGCCGTACTCGTCGCGCAGCGCGCCGGCAATTTCTTCGAATAACTGCGGCAGCGTTTCGAAAATGGCAATATCGTAATAATCCAAACCGAGTTTGATTTCATTCTGCACTGTAGGGCGATGGCTACGAACCTCATCGGTCTGCCATAACGCTGTGATCTCTGCGAGGATGTCCTCTTCCCGTGCCGTCAATTCTTCATCCTGCAGCGGAATTTGATTCAGGCTTTCTAGAGTTTCGCCAAGGCGTCGCCGTTTGAACAGGACCGAGCGGCGCGCGACCTCCGTGGGGTGGGCTGTGAACACCGGAATCACGCAAATTTTCGCGAGGAACTCCATGGCTTCACTGGCGGCGATGCCGGCCTCGCGCATGCGGCGCAATGTGCCGCGCATCTCTCCGGGTTGAGGCGGACTTTGAGTGCCGAGCAGGCGATGGGCGCGGCGACGGCGCTTGCGATGGTTGGTTTCCGCCAGGTTGATCAGTTCAAAGTAGAAAGCGAAGGCTCGCGTCAGCTGCTCAGCAAATCCGGTGTCGCAGACGGCAATGTGCGCAATGGCCTCCGCCAGCAGGAAATCGGCCTTCATCGAGTCGCCTTGCAAACGCGCTTCGCGGCCATCGGTGGTGATGCGGCGTAAATCTTCCACGGCCTGGAACAGCGCATCGCCGGCCTGTTCCCGAAGCACGCGTCCCAGTAACGTTCCCAGCGAGCGAACGTCGCGGCGCAGCGGAGCTTCCTTGCGCTCCGGATCGAACGACTGCAGTTCTTCCAGTCGCTCTGCCCAGTTTTCCGGCTTCCACAAAAGATCCATACGTATCTGCATTATGCAGGAGGAAGCAGGCAGTTTCCTAAGCGTTGGGCGAAGAAATTGCCGCCTGCTCTTCCAGTTGCACGATCAATTCTTCCCACTCGGTCAACATGGCTGCATGGTCGGCCCGCATCTCGTCGAGCTGGCGCTGCTGCGCCTGATAATGTTCGGCGGAAACATACACGCCCAACTGCTCTTCGGTGGTTTGTATGGCCGATTCCATACGCGGAATTTCTTCTTCCAGCACGTTACATCGATCCTGCATCTGTCGCAGGCGGATGGGATTGATGCGGCTGACACGCTTGATGGGTTCGTTCTCAGGTTGCCGCTCGTTGGCTGGCAAACCGGCTGGAGACAGTGACGAAAAATTGCCATTGGATTGCTTCAAATCCTGCGCAGACGAATTCGCCGCGGCCGCTTCCGCCTGCCGTGAAATCTGCCACAAATAATCTTCGTAATTTCCGGTGTAGACACGCACGGCGCCATCTCGAATCTCAAAGACCCGCGTGGCGAGCGCATCGATAAACGCGCGATCGTGCGAGACGAACACGACGGTGCCTGTAAAGCTCCGTATCGCTTCCAGCAGCACTTCTTTAGCGCGCATATCCAGGTGATTTGTCGGCTCATCCAGCAGGAGAAAATTTGCGGGGCTCACCAGCAGTCGCGCCAGCGCGTATCGGTTGCGTTCGCCGCCGGAAAGCACTCCAAGCGGCTTGAATACATCCTCGCCGGAAAATAGAAAGCAGCCCAACAGGTTTCGTAATTCTGTCTGGGGAATTCTCGGCGCACTGCGTCCAAGGTCGTCGAGCATGCGTGCGTCGGCGTTCAGCTCCTTGTACTGATCCTGCGCAAAGTATTGCAGCGCCACATTGTGTCCGAGGCGAATTTGCCCAGTTGTGGGAGCGTCGAGCGCAGCCAGCAGACGAATCAGTGTCGATTTACCGGCGCCATTCGGCCCCACCAGAGCGATGCGTTCGCCTCGCTCAATGGTGAATTGCACGCCGGAAAAGACTTGCTTCTCACCATAGCTTTTGCTGATTTGCAGTGCCTCGACCACGGTACGACCGCTGGCCGGCGGTTGCGGGAAGGTGAAATGGATCTCCGTTTCCGCAGGCGGCAACTCGATTCGCTCGATGCGCTCCAGTTCTTTGACGCGGCTTTGTACCTGGCGCGCTTTGGTGGCCTGCGCGCGGAAGCGAGTAATGAAGGATTCCAGGTGTTCAATATGTTCGCGCTGGTGACGATATGCAGCCTCCAGTTGGACCTGCCGCTCGGCCTTCTGCTGCAAATACTTTTCGTAATTGCCGGTATAGCTGTACAGCCGGCGATTCCACAGCTCGACAATTTTATCCGTCGCGATATCCAGAAAAAAGCGATCGTGCGAAACCAAGATATAGGCATGCGGATAGGCATGGAGATACCCCTCCAGCCAATTTCTGGCCTCCAGATCCAGGTGGTTTGTGGGTTCGTCCAGCAGCAGCAGATCGGGTTTTTCCAGCAGCAGTTTGGCGAGGGCGATGCGCATCTGCCAGCCGCCGGAAAACTCTTCCGTCTTGCGCTGCCAGTCTTCTTTGGAAAAGCCAAGGCCGGACAAGACTGTGCCGACGCGGGCCTCGATGGTGTAGCCGTCCTGGGCGTGAAATTCGGCGTCGCTTCGGGTCAATTGCTCGATGACGGCGGCATATTCGCCGGAGTGAGGCGGCAGTTCCGCGAGTTGCGAATGCAGTCGTTGAATCTTGTGCTCGAGGGCCTGCGTCTTGGCGAAGGCGGACAGGCATTCGTCGAAAACAGAGCGTCCATGCAACTGCAATCCATCCTGAGGAAGGTAGCCGAAGGTCATGCCGCCGGTCGACTCCATGGAGCCGTCGTCCAGCGAGTCAAGCCCGGCCAGAATTCGCAGCAGGGTGGACTTGCCGGTGCCGTTACCGCCGACCAGGCCGGTGCGTTCTCCAGGAGTGATCTGCCAGTCGATCTTTTCGAAAAGGAGTTTGTGGCCGAAGCGCTTGCCGGCGCGGGTCAGTTGCAGCATCAGATTCGCGCTCGAATCGTCAATTGAAAGCGCATATGGTTTATTGTCGCATCGAATATTTCGGATGGTATAACCGTAGGTCGCCGCGCGGCATCTTAATTGTAAAAGCGATGTACCTCCTACCCGTTGAAAAGTTCGCCGCGCTGCATTGCTCACGGTCGTAATGACAAGTGTGGGCGGATTGGTATACTCGCATCGAACCGCTTTTCCAACAGGATAGGCAAATTAAATGCCCTCAATGAAAGAGATTTTGGGAGTTCTTCTGGCGGGTGGCGCCGGTGAACGGCTGTATCCGCTGACCCGCGATCGCGCCAAGCCGGCTGTTCCTTTCGGCGGCAACTATCGCATCATCGACATCACACTGTCGAACTGTATCAACTCAGACCTCCGCCGGATTTACATTCTGACGCAATACAAGGCGCTTTCGCTGAATCGGCATATCCGCGAGGGCTGGGGCTCGGTGGTGGCCAATGAGCTGGGTGAGTTCATTGAAATTCTGCCGCCCATGCAGCGTGTCAGTTCCAACTGGTACATGGGAACGGCGGATGCCGTGTATCAGAACATCTATTCCATCGGCAGCGAACAGCCAAAGCGCGTTCTGCTGCTTTCCGGCGACCACATTTACAAGATGAACTATGGACGCATGGTGCAGCAGCACATGGATTCTGGCGCCGATGTAACTTTAGCCACGCTTCCCATCGATCCGTCGGATGTTTCCCGTTTCGGTGTGGTCGAGGTTTCCCGAACAGGGGAGGTCACAGGCTTCCAGGAGAAACCGCAGCAAACCGATATGCGCTCGCCTTTCAATCAGGACAAGGTGGATGCATCCATGGGCATCTATCTGTTCAACACCGACGTGCTGCTGCCGGCGCTGATTCGCGACGCCGAAGACCCGAATTCACAGCACGACTTCGGCCACAATGTTCTTCCAGCGATGCTGGGCCAGTACAAGATGTACGCCTTCAATTTTGTCGACGAGAATAAGCAGGAAGCGCTGTACTGGCGGGATGTGGGAACGCTTGATGCTTACTACGACGCCAACATGGATGTCGCATCAGTGACTCCGATCTTCAATCTCTACGATAAAAGCTGGCCTATGCGTACGCGGCCGCTGCAGTATCCTCCGGCCAAGTTTGTGTTTGGGGAGCCTGGGCGTACAGGCATGGCCATCAACACCGTGATCTCCGCAGGCTGCATCGTCTCCGGCGCCACGGTGCGCAATAGCGTCCTGTCGCACGATGTTCGAGTGAATTCCTACGGGGAGGTCGACTCTAGCATTCTTTTTTCCCATGTCAGGATTGGACGCCATTGCCGAATCCGCCGCGCCATCATCGATCGTGACGTTCAGATTCCAGAGGGTACGGTGATCGGCTACGACGCGAATGAAGACCGCAAGAACTACCTGGTGACGGAGAGCGGCATCACCGTTGTCAGCCGGGACTATTCACTCTACGAAAA
>JAJZCA010000409.1 GCA_021798735.1 Acidobacteriota bacterium
TTCCGATCTTGGCGCAGGCTTCAAAATCGCGGCGCTAGATCTGGAATTGCGCGGCGCTGGCAACATGCTGGGCGGCGAACAAAGCGGCCACATTGAGGCAGTTGGCTTTGAGTTGTACACCACCATGTTGGAACAGGCGGTACGCGAACTGAAGGGCGAGGACCAAGCCGAGCGGCCGCCGGTACAGCTCAATCTCGGCATCTCGCTGCGCATCGACGCCAGCTACATTGAAGAAGAAAATCAGCGGCTCCGCATGTACAAACGAATCGCCAGCGCGGAAAACGAAAGCGTCATCGAAGACATTCTGGCGGAGATGCAGGACCGCTATGGCGCCATGCCGGAGCCGGTGCAACTGCTGGTGACCGCCGGACGCCTGCGACTGCTCTGCGAGCAGACAGGTGTGGCGCAGATGGACCGCAAAGGCCAAATGGTGAGCGTTCGATTTACGGAAACCGCCGGCATCGATCCGGAAAAATTGATGCAACTGGTGGCCCGCAACGCCAAGCGCGGCGCTCAATTCACTCCGCAGGGGGTGTTGCGCGTTCCTGTGAAAGCGACGGTGCCGGCCGAGGTGCTGGCGGAATTGCGGCGGCTGATTGAAGCCCTCGCAACTCCGCCGATTGTGAACTCCTCGGCAAAAGAAGTCGGCAGCCAGCCGGTGCGCTAGTTATTGCGCGACGACGGGAACCCATACATCCGTGGTGTCCCAGCGGACATGCAGTTGAGTGTGATTGCCATGCGTCTTCTCGAAGCTGATGCTCATCTGTTCCTGCGGCTTCGGCAGGGTGTTCTTCTGCATATCGACCCGCGCCAGGTCTTGCGACTCGTTGTAGACCGTCCCCCATTGTCCGGTCTGCTTATTGATGATCAGCTTCCAGGTTGTCTCAGAGGGCAGCGTATATAGCGTGTAGGTGCCAGCCGGGACTGTGGCTGTGCCAATTTTCAAGTCGGTCGCGGTCTTCAACGTTGTTGCCGGGTTTGCGCCTGTGCGCCAGACCTTGTCGTAAGGAACAAGACCGCCGAAGATCTTGCGTCCACGCATGAACGGAGTGTTGTAGTCGATCGTGACCTGTTTGCCGCCCATTTCTACCGCAGCCTTGGCTGGCGGGCTGGGCATGGGCTTCTTTGCCGCACCAGGGGACATTTGCGCCAGGCCGGCGGGCAACAGGGCCACGCTGGCTGCGAGGGTCAAAGCACTTGCGAGAATCTTCATTGTGAGTTCCTCCTGAACGTAGCAACGTGGCAATACGCCAGTCGCATGATCAGTCTCTGACCGGAAACCGCTTCTGTCAAAGCGCGCCCAGAATCGTCGATCTGATTGTCCATCCGATATACTTCCGTATTCGCCTCGTCTGTAAAGGAAATCGCCATGAAATTTCGTATTTCCGGCTGGCTCTCCATTGCAAGTGTCGTTCTGATCAGCACAACTTTTCTAGGGGCCAACTCCACCATGACTCCGACAAGCCATCAACAAAACTCGGAATGGAAGCAACTAGTTGACGCGTACTTTGACACCGTGTATCTGCCCTTCAACCCAACCGAGGGCACCAGCGCCGGCCTGCACCAGTACGACGACAAGCTGGAAAACTATTCGCGTGCCAGTCTGGACAAGGAAGTAGCGGCGCTGCGGACCTATGAGAAGAAAGTGGCGGCGTTTCCGGCGGCCAAGCTGGACCAGTCGGACGAGGGAGACCGCGAATTTCTGCTAGGCACGATTCGCAGTCAACTACTGACGCTGGAAACGATACGGCCGTGGCAGAAAGATCCCGACACGTATTCCAGCGGGATCGCCAATAGCGCTTTCACGATCATCGAGCGCAATTACGCGCCTGCGGACGTGAGGCTGGCCGCATTGGTTGAGCGCGAACAGCAGATGCCTGCGGCGCTGGAGGCGGCGCGCGCCAACCTGGCGAATCCGCCGAAAATTTTCACCGAGGTTGCGCTGGAGCAACTACCGGGTATTATCGGGTTTTTTCAGGACGACATTCCGGCGGCGTTTACCAGCGTCAAAGATCCCAAGCTGTTGGACGGGTTTCATATCTCCAATGCGGCTGTCATCCAGGCGCTGAACAACTATCGGCAGTGGCTCAAGACCGATGTGCTGCCGAGGTCGAACGGAGATTTTCGTATTGGCGCAGCGACATTCAGCGCCAAACTGCGCGACGACGAGATGGTCGACGTTCCTCTGGACCGCCTGCTGGAAATCGGGTACGCCGATCTTCACAAGAACCAGGAGCAGTTTCGCCAGGTTGCCCAGGAACTCGATCCCAGCAAAACGCCAATGCAGGTGCTTGCCGAGCTGCAGGCCGATCATCCGGCGCCGGACCAACTTCTCGGAAGATTTCAGGACACGTTCAACAATCTGATCGAGTTCATTCGCGAAAAGCAGATCGTCAGCATTCCTTCCGACGTGCAGCCGACGCTGGAAAATACACCGCCATTCATGCGCGCGACCACTTTCGCGTCGATGGATTCACCGGGGGCGTATGAGACCGGCTCCCACAAAGCCTATTTCAACGTGACAGTGCCGGGGCCGGATGAGACGCCGCAGGAGCGCGCCGAAAGCATGGGCGCCTTCAACATCGGTACCATTGTCAGCACCTCTGTACATGAGGCCTATCCTGGCCATTACGTGCAATTCCTGTTTATGCCGCAGATTCATTCGCGGGTGCGGAAAATGCTCTACTCCAACAGCAACGTGGAAGGCTGGGCGCACTATTGCGAGCAGATGATGCTGGACGAAGGCTATGGTCAGCCGGGG
>JAJZCA010000410.1 GCA_021798735.1 Acidobacteriota bacterium
CGGACGCGGTGAGATGCGGAAAGACGGCCGGGTTCTGCATGACCAGGCCGACGCGACGTTTTTCCGCGGGAATGTAGACACCAGGCTGACTGCCGGCCGTGGTGGTATTGCAGACGGTGGTACCGTGAAATGCAATGGTAGCTGTGTCGGGCTTCAGCAAACCGGCGATGACGCGCAGCAGGGAAGACTTGCCCGATCCGGACGGGCCGAAGAGGACGGTGCGCTGTGCGTGGACGGCGAAGGCGAGATGCAGTTGAAACCCGGCGCCGTCGTGGTGAAAGCGGTGCTCGATATGGACCGTCAGCCAGGGAGTGTTGGGCGGGTTGGGAAGTGGGGTGTCAGACAAGGTCGCCGCTCCTTGTATTTCGAGCCGGGCGCTGGCTGTAGAGCAGCATCAACGCGACCAGGCAAATGCCGAGTAGAAACAGCGCGGTTCGATTGGCCTGGGCGTATTGAAAATCCTGCACCTGGTCGTAGAGTGCAATGGAGAGGGTACGGGTGGCTCCGGGGAGATTGCCGCCAATCATGAGGACGACGCCGAATTCGCCGATGGTGTGGGCAAAGCTCAACACAGATGCGGCGACGAGCGATCCGCGGGAGAGCGGGAGAACGACGCGCAGCATTCTGTCCCAACGTCCGCTGCCGAGCGTGGTGGCGGCGTCCAACATGGAGTGGTCGACGGCGGCAAAGCCGGCGGTAAGCGGCTGCACGGCAAAGGGCAGGCTGTAGATGACCGAGCCGACAACTAATCCGGCAAAGGAGAAGGCGAGCGGATGGCCGAGAAGATGGGTGAGGGCGCGCCCGAATGCGGTGCGCGGCCCGAGGCCGACCAACAGATAAAATCCCAGGACAGTGGGCGGCAGCACGATGGGCAGCGCACAGACGGCCTGGACGAACACCTTGGCCCGGCTGCCAGTGAAGGCGAGCCAGTAGGCCAGCGGCACGGCGAGCACGAGCAGGATGGCGGTGGTGACCAGCGCGAGGCGAAGCGTCAATAGCAGTGCGACAGTGTCCATGGTTGTCGTTTCGTGTTGTTAGGTGTCATCGCGCTGGAGGTACAAGACCGCTCGATGCCAGCAGGTTGCGGCCTGCGGGAGACTGGAGATAGTGGAGAAAATCTTGCGCTGCCGGCTTGTTGGGTGCGTTGCGCAGGATGACCGCGCCTTGCAGGATGGGCGGATAGGCGCTGACCGGGACGGCGACAAATCTGCCTGCCTGCTGCATGGTTTTGGCGATGGCGAGGGTTTTCGAAATCAGGGCGCAGTCGGCGTTTCCGGATTGCGCGAATTGCGCGGCCTGGGCGATGTTTTCCGCGAAGACGAGTTTCGGCTGCAGCGCGGCCTTCAGGCCCAGGGATTGAATGGCGGCCATGGCAGCGGCACCGTAGGGCGCATGGATCGGATCGGCGACGGCGATGCGGCGGACGGTGGGGCTGGCCAGGGATTGCATGGTGAGACCGTGGTGGAAAAAACCAGGGTGCGCCCACAGGACGAGCGATCCTTGCGCGTAGGTAATGGGTGCGGACTCGTCGGCCAGGTTGGCGGCCACGACTTTTTGCGGGAAGGCAAGGTTGGCGGCGAGAAAGAGATCGTAGGGCGCGCCGTTCAGAATTTGCGTGGCCAACGTGGCGGAAGAAGCGTAGGAGACCTGGACTTTGGCGCCGGAAGATTTCTCGAAATTGTGGATGAGGGCGGGGAGAACGGGTTGGAGGTCTGCCGCCGCGGCAATACGAAGGGTTTTCGTTTGCGCGGGCAAGAGCAGCGCCGACAGCAGGAGGGCGCACAGCACCAACAATGGTTTTAGGGAACGGAGAATCCCAGGTCTCAGAATCGAGACCTGGGGCACCCAAATGCGGGTAGAAGAACCATCGTTCAGAGACCCAAACCGCTTCAGGAATTTACGAACCGGGTTAGACACGGACCACCATCACTTCCGTGGCCTTGATAAGGGCGGCGGCTTTGATGCCGGGGCGCAGTTGCAGTTCGCGTGCGGCGTCGGCGGTAATGATTGAGGTGATACATTGGTCGCCGATGGCGATCTTGACCTGTGCCAGCAGGCCGTTGAAACGGACCTCTACGACTTTTCCGGACAATTGGTTGCGACCGCTGACCGAGGAGGTGAGTTTCTTCTGCTGGATGGCAGAGGGCGCTCCGGGATGCAGCATCGCCTCAATGTCGCGTTCGTGAATGCGGTAATGGCCGCCGGGCGTTTTGACGGCGCGCAGCTTGCCGCGATAGAGCCACTGCTTGATGGTGGGGTAGGAGATGCCGAGGCGCTGGGCGGCATCGCGGGGTGTATATAGGTCTGCCATGGAGACCAGTCTATACGAAATTATACGATCCTGGAGTTTTCGAAAGCCTACGAATTGCGGAGGGTCGAAATTCGGATTTTGGGTGCGGCTACAAGCCGGATTAGGCGTTTCGGCAGGAAATCGCTCCAACAAGCCGACCGGAAACGCTCGAATATGTTTGGATAGTACTTGGGAGTGGCGCATGAGGCAAAAACATCAGTGGGAATGGATAGCAATCTTCATCTTGATCGTCTGCAGCGCGGTCTTCGCAGTGCCGATGTACGGACAGACAAACGCCGCCACCGCGCAAGCGAAATTGCCGGAGTTCATTCAACAGGCCCAGACGTTGCAAATTCCGATCAATGTCTTCAACCGTACCAAGATTGTGGCGGTCAAAGACCTGAAAGCGTCCGATCTTATCCTGAATGTGGATGGCAAACCGCGCAGTTTTCAACTTTCGC
>JAJZCA010000045.1 GCA_021798735.1 Acidobacteriota bacterium
CTGTACCCATCCTTGATCTTCTGTAACAGCCCCTGACCGAAGGCGCCATCAAGAATCCGGTTGAGGCCTGACGCATCTGCACCTACGCCGTCATCGTAGAAAGTCACTTGATTGGCTGCGACTGTCAACGCCTTATAGAATCGGTAGACATTGGTGTTATTGACGGGAGCCTGCCAGGTTCCATCCGCACAAAACACGATTCGCTTTGTCATAAAGCCCTCCGAAAGATTGCATCCGTTGTATCACGCCTGGACCTGAGCGACGGATGAACGCTCTAGGCACGGAAAAATTTCCGCTTGACAATGCGTCAATTCGGGTTTCCGCTGGCAACATGCCAACTAAGTTGGATATATGTTTCGGCAGGCCTTATAGACAGATTTTGCGCTGCGCGACCCTAGCAACTGCAATGTCATGCGGCCTGGCGACTACTGGGTGCCTTTCACCACTTGCCAAACACGCAGCAGCTTTCTCGCAGGCGACCGGCATCGTGATAGATAGGTCCGAAGATGCATACCGCTCTGCCGTCCAGCTTCACTACGATGTGCAAGTTGCTGCTGCGGTCTACAAATACGATAAAGATCCGCAGTGGAGTCCTTACAGCGATATGCCGCCACTGCTCACTCCCGAGCAGATTGACGCCCGCATTACAATCCTCAATGGCCTGAAAGCCTATGCTGCTTCCCTCGCCGAACTCACGGGCAAACCATCTGCCAAGGATGTGGCAGCGCTCGACAGCGCCTCGGCTGGAGTTGGCACCAATCTCCAAGGGCTCAACCAAAGCATTGCCACTGATTTCAGCACAGTATTGCCAAATGCTCCGGTCATGAGCGCTGGCGCCCCCAACGGCGTCAGCACAGCTGTTCTCGCTCTAGGGGATTACCTAATCGCCCGAAAGGTCAAAGGCTCCCTGCGCCAGGTTACGCAACAAATGAATCCGAACGTCACTGCACTCTGCGAACTGCTCGACAGCGACATCAAAATCTTTCGCCGGCAAGCGGACGTTGACTACCAGACGCTGATCACCGAACAGAACCAGTCCATCCTCCACGAAGGCACAGTGGTCAACCCCTTCGAGCGTCGCAAAGAAATAGGCGAGCTTATCGACCTCGCTGCGCGACAGAAGGCCAACGACGCCCTGTTAGCCAAGCTCCAAATGGCGCTCCATACACTCGCCCTTACACATCAGGCACTCGCAGCCGCTGCCCAAGGCAACAACCCCGAATCGTTAAAACACAAGATCGCGGAACTTGAGGCCGCCGGCCAAGACCTTGGCAACTTCTATCAATCCCTACCTACGAGTTAGAGGGTGAAAGCCCGGAGAGAATTCGATGAGCAGCTCTACAACACCTACCATTTTTCAGATTCCAGATATCGCCGATGCCTACCTAGCCACATTCAATGCACTCGGGAGAGCCTATTGGGATGCTTCTACCATCCAGGAGAAGGACCTAATACACGGAACCCAGGAAGCGATAGGAGAGATTCTCACCGAGATCGACAAACAAGATATAGCCAACAATACCGCTCTTTTTATTCAATTGACGCCAAAAATCAGCGCAGTTAATAAGGCTCTCCAGAAAATTAAAGACGACATCAATAACATCACCAAGAATATCAATACGGCGTCAACCGTCCTCGCCGCCATAAGCAAAATCATGTCCCTTACTCCAAGCTTATTCTGAGGAGAGGCACCTCGCAGCGCATCCAGTGGAGTCCGTCATGGCGAAGAAGAAGACCCTTTGCGAGTACCAGATTCATCGGATCGCGAAGGCGCTGGCCGATCCGCGACGCCATGAAATGCTGTAGCAAATTGGCGCAAAGAACTGCACCGTCGCCTGCACCGAGATGCGGGAGTGCCAGCCCCTCGCCGCTGCCACCTGCTCCGGGCGGTTTTCACTCACCCGGTTCGGGAGCGGGCCCAACCGCCGCTATTTGAGCGATGGTATTGGCAGCGGAAGGCCCAATTTGGCTCGAGTGTCCAGGGGCTCGCGGAGGAATCAAAAATACGCCCGAGGCATGGGCATGTTCGTCGCCGCAGCGGTTGCAAAGACGCGCTTCCGCTGTGATCCTGCGCCTCCGCTGTTGCACCACCCAACCGCGACGCGTCCCAACGGATCACGATTATGCGATTTCGATCGGCGAATATCAGCGCGATTCTTCCCCTGCCGATCCGACAGGTTGCAGGCTGTTTGTCTTTAGGCAGTGTCATTCGGGGAACTTCTATTGAGCCTGGGGATGAACAAGTCGTCTCGAAGTGTGCGGAATGTGCCATGCTAAAGAAAAGCTTCAAATTGCGCAAAGCTTTGCACACTGAGTGGCTGGCGACCCTGCACTTTTGACCGGGATTGCGGAGCCTTCAGCCTGCGCCTTCCCGTCGGGCGCGGCTTGCTGGAGGATCTGCGTGGCAGACCTCAAGTGGCAATGAACATGCAATATATTCACTTGCCAGTCCTTCGAGGCCTGTTGAATGAACATCCAGGGTCCCAATTTTGTCGTCTTTCGACCCATACCTGCCGCTGCCTTCCGTGTGTTCTGCTTTCCCCATGCGGGCGGTGCGCCCACGACTTTCTTTCCGTGGGTAGCTTACTTTAGCGAAGAAATTGAATGCATTTGCCTCCAGTATCCGGGAAGAGCGCAACGGCTGAGGGAAAAGCCTTCAACCTCTGTTCGACAGCTTGTTGACGGCATCCTGCAGGAAATTGATGATCTGTCGGAGAAACCCTTTGCATTCTATGGCCATAGTCTAGGCGGCATCGTGGCATTTGAGTTGACGCGGGCGCTTCGACACTTGGGGCGGCCGGGACCTCGCCATCTATATATAGGTGCGGCGCGTCCCCCGCAGATGGAATCTTCACTTTCTCCCATCCACCTGCTTCCAGACAAGGACTTTATCGCGGCCGTGAACTCCCGGTATGGCGGAATACCCGCTGCAGTCGCTGCCGATTCCGAGGCCATGGAGATGTTCTTACCCGGCCTTCGCGGCGACTTCACCGCATATGAGACGTACCAGTTTCGGCCGTCCGATCCCCTCCCGATCCCGATCACTATTTTTGGCGGAGCGCAGGACCCGGCGGTACGGCCGGAATGTCTGCAGGGATGGGGGCAACATACAGACGCGGCTTTTGATATCAGGCTTTTACCCGGCGGTCATTTCTTCCCTCCGGCCAGTACGCAAGTTCTCATACGCGTACTTGAAAGTCAGCTCCCCTCGTACCAGGGTGAAGAGAATCCCACATTTGTTGGTTGAAAGTGCAAGCGGCGAATGAAACGCGAAAAAGAGGATCAAACCCAAAAAGACGAGCCGTCCAGGCGCCATGAGCCTCGCCGAGAGCCAATCGCCATTATAGGCATGGGCTGTCGCTACCCCGGCGCGTCGAACGTTGAGGAGCTTTGGCGCAACCTGCTCGCTGGACGAGAATCGATCGGGCTTTATCCGGGGGGACGATTTGCCGAACTGGACAACCTGTACGCCCGCGTGCGGAACAAGCCTGGACGCCTCCTGACAGATCGAGGTGGCTTTCTTCTCGATGTAACTGGCTTCGATTCTCAATTTTTTGAAATCTCGCCGCGAGAGTCCATCTATGTCGATCCACAGCATCGACTCCTGTTGGAGATCGCCTGGGAAGCGTTGGAAAATGCCGGACAAGTTCGAGAAGCGTATGAAAATTCTGCCACAGGCGTCTATATAGGCCTGTGGACGAAGGAATACGAGAGCCGTCTCTATGAGTCGGCGACTGAGGACGATTTTTATTCCGTCACCGGTTGCGGCGGGGCTTCTGCCTCAGGGCGACTGTCCTACACGTTCGGATTTCAAGGGCCCAGCCTGACCATCGACACTGCGTGCTCTTCCTCCCTGGTTGCCGTCCACATGGCATGCGAAAGTTTGTGGAATGGCGATGTCGACATGGCGCTGGCTGGGGGCGCTAACCTCATCCTGGGGAGTGAAATTTCCGAGCTGTTTACCAAGGCTCACATGCTTTCTCCCGAAGGCAGTTGTAAGTTTGGAGATGAGTCGGCGAACGGTTTCGTACGCAGCGAAGGTGCCGGCATCGTCGTGCTAAAACGGCTGGCACACGCTCTTGCCCATCGGGACCCAATCTACGCGGTCATTCGCGGGGGCGCCGTCAACAACGACGGTCGCACCAGCGGCTTTATGGTGACCCCCAGTCGCGTGGGCCAGCGGGAGATGCTGAAAGCTGCCTGGAAATCCGCTGAAATCGCACCGCAGGATCTTCGTTACATTGAAATGCACGGCACCGGCACCACTGTGGGCGATCCAGTTGAAATTGAAGCAGTAGGCGCTGCGTTGGCGGATGCCGGCGTTCAGCGACCTTGTCCCCTCGGCTCCATCAAGACCAACATCGGTCATACGGAAACTGCCGCGGGCGTGGCGGGACTGATGAAGGTGGCGCTGGCGCTGCAACATCGAGTTGTGCCGCCCAGTCTTCATTTTCGAGTGCCCAATCCGCGAATCGCGTGGGAGCGTTTCCCATTGCGAGTCGCTACTGAGCCAATCGATCTTTCCGGCGAGACGGGTTTGAACCTGGCTGGAGTCAGTTCTTTCGGGCTAAGCGGAACCAATGTACATCTGGTGCTGGAAGAAGCACGCCAAACAGAGAGGGTATCTCAGGGCCGCGGCCCCTATCTGCTGCCGATTTCGGCACGCAGTCCCGAAGCTCTGGACGATCTGCTGCGAGCGCACCTGGAACAGTTGCGCGCTGCCGGGCCGGAGTACCCCATTCGCGATGTCTGTTATACCGCCAGCGTTCGCCGCACCCATCACGAATATCGTGTCGTCATCATCGCGGAGGATTTGGCGCAACTCGAAAAGAACCTGGCTGCCGCCATTGTCAGGGAGGACAGCGACGGCGTGATTTTTGGTCGAGCAGCCGCTGGCCAACAGTCAATGGTCTTCGTCGCTCCGGGTCAGGGTTCGCAGTGGCTGGGGATGGCGACAGAGTTATTTCAGTCTGATCCGGTCTTTCGCCAGGCTTTCGAAGAATGCGACGCGGCGATCCGATTGGAAACGGGTTGGAGCCTGGTGGATCGCGTCATTGGCGTGGAAGCGGGCAAGCATATTGCGCAAATCGATGTCATCCAGCCCGCGTTGTTCGCCATGAGCGTCGCCCTGGCAGCCGTGTGGCAATCCTGGGGAATTTTGCCAGATGCGGTGGTCGGCCACAGCATGGGTGAGGTTGCAGCCGCATACATTGCAGGAATTCTCGATTTGCACGACGCAGTGGCTATCATCTGCCACCGAAGTCGTCTGATGAAAACGCTCAGCAACGGCGGCAGCATGGCCACAGTGGAACTTCCAATGGCCGAGGTCGAATCGCTGCTGCAGTCCGTAGAAAATGTTTCTGTGGCGGCCAGCAATGGTCCGCATACCACGGTGATCTCCGGCGATGGCGCAGCCATTGAATCTCTGCTGCGAGACCTGACTGCGAAGGAGATTTATTGCCGACAGATTAAGGTGGATGTTGCCTCCCACAGCGCCCAGGTGGATCCAATTCTGGATTCGCTTCTGGCGTCGCTCGGCGACATTCGCCCGCGACCCGCCAAGATCCCCATGCTGTCCACAGTGACCGGCAAGTATGCGGCAGCAGCTAGCGATTCACCCGGCGAAACTGCGGCCGACATGGATGCAGAGTATTGGGTCCAGAATCTGCGTCGCAGTGTCTTGTTTGCTCCAGCTATCCAAAAACTATGTGCGGACCGCAAGGATACCTTTGTTGAACTCAGCCCCCACCCGATTTTGCTTCCCTCCATTGAGGCGTCCGCCCGCGAAGTCGACCCGCGGGCGCTGGCAGTGCCATCGCTGCGCCGGGAAAAACCTGCTCTTGCAACCATGCTCGCCGCGCTGGGGACGCTCTATGCCGCAGGAAGAAAGATCGATTGGGACCGGTTTTATCCCGAAGATGCCTGCTGTGTGACCTTGCCTCAGTATCCGTTTCAGCGCGAGCGTTGCTGGCCGGAGCCGGCAGACCCGACCCGTGCAAGGTTGCATTCTGCAGATTCGACAGCGCCGCTTCTCGGACATCGATTCGAATCCTCGCTCGATCCGAATGCGCTGCTTTGGGAAACTGATTTGCAAATTGCAAGCGTTCCCTATCTGAACGACCACCGAGTGCTGCGCTCTGCCGTGTTTCCTGCTGCCGGCCATATTGAAATGGCACTCTCGGCCGCGAAGGCGATGCTCCCCGACCAGGCTTTTGCAGTCAGGAATGCAGTTTTTGTGAGTGCCGCTTACATCCCGGACACGGGAGCCAAAACATTCCAGCTTGCGCTAACGCCGGACGGAAGCGGTTCCTTTACTTTTGCTATTCGAAGTCGCGGCGATCAGGGCGAATCTGGATGGCCGATTCGCTCTCAGGGCATCCTACAGCGGGTTGAATCCGATGCGGCAACTGCTGAAGCTGTGTCCCTGACAGATTTGCAGCGCCGTTATACGATCCACCGGGATGCGCAGGATCATTACGTCAAAACCGCCAAAAGCGGTCTTCAATATGGCCCGGCATTCCAGCTGGTGCAGGAAGTCTGGGTGGGCGAGGGCAAGAGTCTATGCCGCTTTCGATCCGATGCGCAGGATTCGGAACGCGATGTGATCCATCCCACGATTCTAGATGCCTGTTTGCAGGCCATGGCGCACGTCCGGCCGCAACTCGCAGCCTTCCGCGCCGAGGACACATACCTTCCCGTTTCCATAGGACAGATATGCATCCGTCGAGCCGTCCCCAGCGGATGCGATCTGTTTTCCCATGCGCGGCTAACAAACGCGGACGCGGAACGCGGAACCTTCCGCACAGATCTCCAGTTGCTTGATTCGGATGGTAATGTCCTTGTCGACATCGCCGGGATGGAACTGCAGCGGGTTGCCAGAGAGGATTCGGTCGACGGGACAGAGTCGCTCTACAGTCTGCAATGGATATTGGAGCAGGATGAGGGCCGGCAGGCAAAAGCGGAAACGGCCGTAGCACTGCTGTCGAATTTGTCCTCAGAGAACTGGGTGATCTTCGCCGATGATGCCGGAATTGCAGCGGCGATGAAAGAAACTCTGGAACTGGCTGGTGGAAAATGCACGACGGTGCGGCCAGGGCCAGGGTTCAACCTGATTTCCGCCACGGAATTTGAGGTAAATCCAGCGGACCGGAGAGATTTGGATCAACTATTCGAGGCGGTGAGCGTTCGCAACGGTGCGCCCACCGCTGTTGTTCATCTCTGGAGCCTCGCCGGCAAAACCCACGCCTGCACTGCGGAAAGCCTGATGGCCGCCCAGGCGATGGGCAGCCAGTCGATTCCACAGATCGTGCAGGCTATTGCCGACGTGGACTGGCAGCACTTGCCGCGGTTGTGGCTGGTGACCAATGGAGCCGTGCCCGCCGGGAGCGCGAGCGACCCACTGCGAATTGAAAACGCACCGCTCTGGGGAATCGGCCGCAGCATCGCTCGCGAGCATCCGGAATTACGACCCACACTTGTGGATCTCAGTGCGGCCATTAATGTTGCCGAGGCACGGGCACTGGCGCTTCGCATCTGCAGCAATGGAAATGAAGACCGCATCGCACTGCGTGAACACTCGACCTATGTCGCGCGCATTGTTCCTATTTTGACGACGGCGCCGCCGGTCGAACCGAAACTCCTTGCCAACGGGGAGCAATATCGCATCGAAATTCTCTCGACCGGCATTCTGGACAATCTCGCACTGCGCGCCTGTGCTTCGTCGCGGCCGCGGACCGGAGAAGTCACGATTGAAGTGATGGCAGCGGGGATGAACTTCATCGACGTGACCAAGGTGATGGGCATTTATCCCGGGCTTGACCCAGCCGATCCCATCCAACTGGGGATTGAATGCGCTGGACGCATCACGGTGGTGGGCGATGGCGTCCGCGAGTTTCAAATTGGGGATGAAGTTCTCGCCATCACTCCCTCCATGCGAACTACGGCGCTGATGTCTTCCTCCGTCTCGCTGCCGGCGGAAATGGTTCTACGAAAGCCGAATCATCTGAGCATGGAGCAAGCTGCTACCACTCCAATCGCTTTCTTGACCGCCTATTATTCGCTGGTGGAGTTGGCCCATATTCGACGGGACGATTGGGTACTGATTCATGCAGCCGCTGGAGGCGTTGGGCTTGCCGCCATCGAAATCGCCAGGTGGGCCGGGGCCAACGTGATCGCCACGGTCGGCTCCAGTGAGAAAGAAGAGTACGTGCGTTCCCTCGGAATCGCCCATGTATTCAACTCGCGGTCGCTGAGCTTTGCCTCCGGCGCGATGGAGGCCACCGGTGGACGCGGCGTCGATATCGTTCTCAATTCTCTGACGGGAGAACTGCAGTCCAAAGGTCTTGAAGTTCTCGCGCCTTATGGCAGATTTATCGAGTTGGGCAAGCGAGATATTTACGACGATCGGCCGATCGGCCTGAAGGTATTTCGCAAGAACTTGTCGTTTCATGCGGTCGATCTGGCGGCCGCAATTGAAGAGCGGCGATCCTACGTTGTCGAATTGCTGCGCACCGTCGTGCAGAATATCGAAGACGGCGCGTGGCGTCCGCTGCCGGTGCAATCGTTTTCCGCGTCCGATCCAAGCGCGCCCTTTCACTTTATGGCGCAGGCGAGGCAGGTGGGAAAGATCGCCATCCGCATGGATCGCGAAGTGCTTGTCCTGCCGTTGTCAGATTCGACAGGGGCAAATACGCATGGGTTGTTTTCTTCCAACGCCACTTATCTGATCACCGGAGGTTTGGGCGGAGTGGCGCTGACGGTGGCGGAGTGGATGGCGCAGAACGGAGCCGGCCACCTGGTGCTGCTGTCGCGGCGTGTACCTTCGCAGGAATCGCTGCAGGCGATTCGCAGGATGGAAGCCAGCGGTGCAACCGTATTCCCGGTCCGGGCAGACGTTACCAGCGCTGCCGCTATTGCCACAGTTTTGGATGCGATCCGCACCACCATGCCGCCGCTCAAAGGAATCATGCACACCGCAGCCGTGGTAGACGACGCACTGGTCAAGGACCTTTCGCCGGAGCGCTTCGTGCCGGTCATGATGCCGAAAATCGTGGGCGCCTGGAATCTACATGAATCGACGCTGCAGGAAGACCTGGATTTCTTCGTCCTTTTCTCCTCCATTGGCGCCGTACATCCCCAGCCGGGAATGGGCAGCTACGCAGCCTCAAATGCATTTCTCGACGCCTTCGCCTACTATCGACGCGCTCTCGGGCTACCGGCGATTACGGTGAACTGGGGCGGCTGGGACCAGATTGGATTGGCTCGCGCCGCAGGCACCGGACGCAGTATCGATGGCTACATGCAGGAGGGGATGAGAGTTTTTTCCGGCGAGGAAGCCTGCGCCCTGCTTCGATGCGCGCTGGAAAGCAATCCGGCGCAGGTGATCGCTGTGCCCATCGACGCCAACCAGTTTGCCGAGTTCCACGGGCCAGACAGGATCCCGCCCGCATTTTCCGGTCTGGTGGCCAAAACCTCCACCGCAGATACCGTTTCAAGCCGTTCCGAGATTGTGAATTTGTTAGTCGAGACCGATTCGATCCAGCAGCGCCAGGAACTGCTCGAATCGTATTTGCAAGAGGTTTTGGGCAAGGTGCTCAAGCTGGCAACTCGAAAGATCGATCGGGAACGCCCACTGGGAAGCATGGGTCTGGATTCGTTAATGGGTCTTGAATTTGTGCGACGGCTCAGCAACGCTCTTCAGATCGCCGTCCCGGCTACGGTGGTTTTTAATTATCCGACGATTCAGCAGTTGGCCCTCCATTTACTCCGGAGATTGCAGTTGGTTCCAGCCGAGGAACAAAATGCCGACAAGGCAGACCACACGGCTGCACTGGAAAGCAAAGATGGCCGGGTGCATACCCTCGCCGATGGTCTGACGGAAGAGGACGCGCTGCAAGCACTGGTGAGCGGCGGAGAAGGGAGCTCGTAATGCGGGAGACGGGCACGCCGCGGATCTCTCCGGCAAGACTGGCGCTTGCAGTTCGGCGGCTTCGGGCCGAGAAGGAAGATCTGCGTCTGATCGCGTCCGATCCGATCGCCATCATCGGAATGGGATGCCGCTTTCCCGGCGACGTCCACTCTCCGCAACAATTTTGGACGGCCCTGAAAGAAGGGCGCGATGGAATCGGCGAAGTTCCCGCGGGCCGATGGAAAGACAGCGCGTCGCTTCCGCAGCAGCTACGGCGTGGTGGCTACGTTTCCGATGTCGATCAGTTCGACGCCGCATATTTCGGGATTTCGCCGCGCGAAGCACAGTTGATGGATCCGCAACAACGATTGTTGCTGGAGGTGGCGTGGGAAGGACTATGGGATGCAGGCATCGATCCGCCCAGCCTGGCGGGAACGGATGCGGGTGTGTTTGTCGCCATTTACAACAATGACTACGCGAGGCTCCATTTTCGAAACACATCTTCGCTGACGGCGCACGGCGGCATCGGAAGCGCGCACAGCGTAGCGGCTGGGCGTCTCTCCTTTTTGCTGAATCTGAAAGGGCCAAGCCTGGCTGTCGACAGTGCCTGTTCCTCCTCGCTGGTTGCCGCTCACCTGGCGTGCCAAAGTTTGCGCAATCGCGAGTGTAGCCTGGCGATTGTCGGCGCCAGCAGCCTGAAGTTGCTCTCGGATGAAGTGGTGGTGTTTTCCAAGTGGGGAATGCTGGCGAGCGATGGAAAATGCAAGACATTCGACGCCGGCGCCGACGGGTTTGTCCCCGGAGAAGGTAGTGGCGCGATCATCTTGAAGCGGCTATCCGACGCGCTGCGGGATGGCGATCGCGTGCGTGCGGTAATTCGTGGCACAGCGGTGAATCACGACGGTAAAACCACAGTTCTGACCGCGCCCAATGGACTGGCGCAGGAAGCGGTTCTCTACGCAGCCCTGACCAACGCGATGCTTGAGCCCGCCGATATCGGCTATATCGAAACCCATGGCACCGGCACAGCCCTCGGCGATCCGATTGAGATCGAGGCAATCCGATCCGTGTACGGCCAATCCCTCGCAGGATCGCCGAATTGTATCTTAGGGGCGGTCAAAACAAATCTTGGTCACCTCGAGGCCGCCGCGGGAATGGCCGGGATCATAAAAACCGTACTCTGTCTCGAGCAATGCGAGATCCCTAAGAATCTCCATTTCCATCGACTGAATTCGGAAATCTCCCTGGCAGGAACGCGACTCAAAATCCCCGTAGAAAACATGCCTTGGCCGCGTAGCGAAAATCCACGCGCAGCCGGCATTAGTTCGTTCGGTCTGGGGGGCACAAACGGCCATGTGATTCTGGAAGAAGCTCCTATCCTGCGGCAGCAGAATACCGCAGGGCGTGTCATCCCATTGCCGGCTCATGCCTGGATACGAGAGCGGTTCTGGCTCCCCGAAGTTCCTACCGTCGAAGGAAACAGCAAAGACTTTCCCGCGCTTGTTCCGGCTGTAAAAGCAGTTCATCCGTTGTTAGGGAGAAAGATTGATTCTGCCTTCATTCAAGTAATGCTCTTTGAATCAGACCTCAACACGGTTGCCGCTTCCTATCTTGCGGAGCACAGCCTGTACGATCGCGCCATTCTTCCATTCGCGGCCTTCCTTGAAATTGCGGCCGCCGCGGTTCGGCAACTTGCCCCACAGGAAGAAAATTGGATTCGAGATTTCGTGGTGCGCGAACCACTCTTCCTCTCCCCAAATCGCTGCGTGTTTCAGGTGCGGGTGGGCGATGGCGCCCTTGAGATCGCCAGCACCACTGGCACCGCCTGGACCATGCACGCGAAAGGTTTCATTGAACTCGCGGAAGCGGATGTGCCTCCCAAAGATCTGACCAAACTGCAGGCGCGCTGCCCGAAAGAAATATCCTCCGAGAACATCTACCGAGCCCTGGAACAGTCCGGCCTACGCTATGGCACGGCCTTTCGAACCATTCAGGCAGCGTGGTCCGGAGAGGGCGAATCGTTGGTTCGCCTGCGTTTGTCGCAAGATCTTCTCCAGGAGGCCCCGCAGTACGGAATCCATCCCACCCTGCTCGATGGTTGCTTACAAACCGTGGCCGTCGCTCGGACGGAATTGGGCAACGGTCTGTTTCTGCCGATCAGCGTCGATCGTTTTCAGTTGCGCCAGACGGGCATAACGGAACTTTGGGTCCACACAAAAATTGTGGCATCCAGCGACGAAGCATTTTCAGCCAATATCGCGGCGATCGATGCGAAAGGCGCTCTTGTCGCTCGATTGACAGGCTTACAGGCAAAGCGCACCAGCGCTGCACGTGTCCAGCAAGCGATTTCTGCGGTACCAGCTCCCGCGTACCAAATGGCCTGGCGTCCTCGTCCATTGGAAGACCCTTCCTCAAAGATTGTTGCTGAAAATGCCGCGCCCAGAACGGGCGAATGCTGGCTGTTGATTGAGCCGCGTCTTGAAGGCTCTGCGCTCCTCGCAAATCAACTCCGGCAACAGGGCGCCACGTGCGAAATTGTGAGTGCGGCGGCCGTCGACCCATCCGTACTCACTAGGCATCCTTGGACAGGAGTTGTGTACGACGCACGCGCATCCCAGGATGACGCAGATGCTTCGCAATGGACACATCCCGAACAGCTTGCAGTCGAGTTTGTTCTGATGTTTGTACAGTCCTTGCGGGCTTCGCATGCTTCCTCCGTTCCAAGACTCTGGATCGTCACGTCTTCCGCCGTCGCCGTCATGCCGTTGGAGGACGTATCGATCTCCCAGGCGCCGCTGTGGGGATTGGCGCGCACTCTGACGCTGGAGCACCCGGAATCCGCGCCCGTGCTGCTGGATGTGGGATTGGACCTTGGCACGGTTACAGCGGCAACAGAAGTCGCACAAATGGTGGCCCATGAGATCGCAGCTGGTGGACCGGAACCGATGGTGGCTTTCCGGTGCGGAATGCGCCATGTTGCGCGACTGATCGAGAGTGTTCCGCAATCGGAAATTGCACAAAAACTCCGCTTCGATCCATCCGGACGACTGGAAGACTTGCACATTGAACCCGCAGCGCGAACAGAACCAGCTCTGAACGAAGTTGAGATTCAGGTACGCGCCACCGGGTTGAATTTCCGCGATGTCCTGACGGCTCTGGGCATGCTTCCGGCGCGCGCTTCCGTACCGGGGGCGGAATGTTCCGGGACCATTGTGCGGGTTGGCGCCTCGGTGCGCGACTGGAAGATCGGCGACCATGTGCTCGCCTTTGCGCCTGCCAGCATGCAAACGTTCGTCAATGTTCCATCAGATTTTGTCGTTGGAAAACCTGCTGCCTTGACGTTCACGGAAGCGGCCGGAATTCCCGTTTCGTTTTTGACCGCGGAGTATGGACTGCATCGCCTGGCCCATCTGGCGCCAGGACAACGCATTTTGATCCATGCTGCGGCTGGAGGACTGGGACAGGCCGCTGTGCAATTGGCGATGCAAGCCGGCGCTCAGGTTTTTGCCACCGCCGGAAGCCCGGAAAAGCGAGCATTTTTGCAACAGATGGGAGTGCAGCATGTCTTCGACTCGCGTTCGCTCAGGTTCCGCGACGAACTGCTGCAGGCAACCGGCGGAATCGGTGTCGACGTTGTGTTGAATTCTCTTGCGGGCGACTTTATTCGTGCCAGCCTGGACACCGTTGCCGAAGGCGGGTGTTTTCTTGAAGTAGGAAAACGCGATCTGTGGACCCCCGAAGAGGTCGCTGCGCTGGGAAAACAGGTTCGCTATCTTCCGTTCGATCTCGGCGAAGTCGCCATGCAGGAGCCACAGCGCATTGCGACCATGTTGCGTGCGCTGATGACGCGCTTCTCGACCGGGGAATTGCGGCCACTACCCACAACACTGCACCCATTTGCCAACGCGGCGCATGCCTTCCGCACCATGGCCCAAACCCGGCACATTGGCAAGATCGTCCTTGGATTCGACGGCGGCGACACACACCGCAGCATCCGCGACATCGTGTCCCAAGGCACCGTGCTGATCACCGGCGGCCAGGGTGCCCTGGGAATGGAACTGGCGCAATGGCTGGCGGCGCTGGGAGCAGGCAACATCGTGCTTGCAGGGCGCAGCGCCGTGGATCGCGGCGACAATCCCGTTGTCGCAGAGCTGAGAAACAACGGTGTCGATGTCACCATGGAACGCGCGGACGTATCGTCGTCGATTGAATTGCAAGCCCTGCTGCAACGCATTCGTACGACTCGTCCTCCATTGCGAGCGGTGTTTCATGCTGCCGGCGTTCTGCAGGACACAGTCCTGGGCAAAGAGACTTGGAGCGGCTACCGCGCGACCACCTCGCCAAAGATTGACGGAGCATGGAATCTGCATCGTCAGACGCAGCCAGATCCCGTTCGCCTCATGTTTTTTTTCTCTTCGGCAGCCTCGATTCTCGGCTCACCCGGACAGGGGAGTTATGCTGCGGGCAACGCGTTTCTTGACGCACTGGCGCACCACCGAGCTAGCCGCGGCATGGCAACGCTCAGCGTGAACTGGGGAGCATGGGCGTCGGCTGGAATGGCTGCCCGACTGACGCCGGAGCACTCGGCCCGCTGGAAACGCCAGGGCGCCAGCCCGATGGAGCCCGGCGCTGCATTGGCGGCGCTGCACCAGGCCATCGAAGCAAACGATACCCAGGTCGCCATTATGGATCTGGACTGGGACAAATTTCTGGCTGCGACACCTCCGCGCAGAGATATGCCATTGTTCTCGGAGTTGCGGCAGGTGGTATCTGGTCAACGCGGAACGCAATCCACCGGCGGTGTTCAGCCGCTGAACGATATTCTTGAAGCCCTTCGCGTCACTCCAGAATTTGAATGGAAATTTCTTTTGTCGGCGCACATAAAGGTGTGTGCGCACCGCGCGCTGGGGCTGCGGGAATCGGCAACCATTTCCGACAGCGTTGCCCTGCAGGACCTCGGGCTCGATTCTTTGATGGCTCTCGAAATGCGGAATGACCTCTCGCAATCTCTGGACATTCCCCTGGCGGCTGGACTTCTTTTCGACTATCCATCAGTTGATCAGCTCGTTCAGCATTTAGTGGAAAGATTGAAGTCATCGATCGCACCCCCGCCAAGTGTCGCAGGGCTGCAGCCGACCATCCCTAGCACAGATGAGCTGCAATCCATGACGGATGAAGAGGCGGAACTGCTGCTGATTCAGGAACTCGATGGCGCCGGAAGGGAAAAAGCGAATGCCTGATCCCCAGCACAATTCGGACGCTGCTGCTTCAGAGCTTTCTCCAGTCAAACGGGCGCTGCACGAAATACGCGCGCTGCGCACCCGGGTGGAGGAATTGGAGTCGTCGCAGCACACGTCAATTGCCATCATCGGTGCAGGACTCAGATTTCCGGGTGGCGCAACGGACGCAGCCTCTTTTTGGAATCTGCTGGCGGAGGGTCGAGATGCCATCACGGAGATTCCTCGCGAACGATGGGATTGGCGCGCGTATTTCAATGCCGATGCAGAAACTCCTGGCTCAATGTATACGCAACACGGCGGATTTCTGAGTGGAGTGGATTTGTTTGATGCGGCCTTCTTCGGCATCTCTCCCCGCGAAGCGGCAGCCATGGATCCACAGCATCGCCTCGCGTTGGAGGTGGCGTGGGAGGCGCTGGAAAATTCCGGCTATTCTCCCGCAGCGTTGCAAGGCACTCCGGTGGGGGTTTACCTCGGGATCGCAAACAACGATTATGGTCGCGCGGCCCTGGCCGATCTCGGAT
>JAJZCA010000046.1 GCA_021798735.1 Acidobacteriota bacterium
GGAGTGGAACCGGAAACCGGCTATGGTCCGATTCTTGCCGTATCTGAAATTGAAGCCTCGATGCGCGAACAGCGCGTCCGCCGGACCAAGACGGTCTGCACCTACTGCGGCGTTGGCTGCGCTTTCGACGTCTGGACGAAGGACCGGCACATCTTGAAGATTGAGCCGGCCGATGGGCCCGCGAATGGCATCTCCACCTGTGTCAAAGGAAAGTTCGGCTGGGATTATGTCAACGCCGAAGATCGATTGACGAAGCCATTGATCCGCGAAGGAGAAACCTTCCGCGAAGCTACATGGCACGAGGCGCTCGAATGTATTGCGTCAAAATTGACTGCCATTAAGAACGAGCACGGGCCGGATGCCATTGGCTTGATCGCTTCCTCAAAATGCACCAACGAGGAAAGCTATCTGATGCAGAAACTCGCCCGCGCCGTCATCGGGACCAACAATATCGACAACTGCTCGCGTTATTGCCAGACCCCTGCCACCATGGGGCTCTCTCGCACCGTCGGCTACGGTGGCGACAGCGGTTCCATTGCCGATATAGAACGCGCCAGCCTGGTCCTGATCATCGGCAGCAATACCGCCGAGAGCCATCCCGTATTGGCGACCCGGGTGAAACAATCGCACAAACTGCGCGGTCAGCGGTTGATCGTCGCCGATCTGCGGGAGCATGAAATGGCGCGCCGCGCCGATCTTCTCATCCGTCCGCGACCGGGCACGGATCTGGTATGGATTTCTGCGGTCGCGAAATACATGATCGACAATGGCCTCGCCAAGATGGAGTTCATCGATCGCTGGGTCAACGGATTTCAGGACTATCGCGACAGCCTGGCTCCGTTCACTCTGGAATACGCCGAGCAGGTGACGGGCATTCCCATCGCCACGCTGCAGCAGGTCGCGCAGGAGGTTGCCCAGGCAAGCAGCGTTTGTATCCTGTGGGCCATGGGCGTCACGCAACACTGCGGCGGCTCCGACACGTCCACGGCAATTTCCAATCTGCTCTTGATCACCGGAAACTACATGCGCCCCGGCACCGGCGCGTACCCGCTGCGCGGCCATAATAACGTTCAGGGAGCTAGCGATTTCGGTTCCATGCCGAACGTTGTCTCGGGGTATCAAAAGCTGGAAGATCCCGATGTCATCGCCCGCTTCGAGCAGGGATGGAACGTAAAGATGCCGACGACGAAAGGTCTCGACAACCAGGAGATGATCGACGCCATTCACCAGGGAAAATTGAAGGCCATGTATTTGAAGGGCGAGGATACAATCACTTCCGATGCCAATGAAAATATTGTCCGAAAAGCATTGGAGAAGCTCGAATTTCTCGTCGTGCAGGAGGTCGTCCTGAGCGAGACGGCCCGCTATGCCGATGTTGTGCTGCCGGCCAGTCCTAGCCTGGAAAAAGAAGGGACCTTCACCAATACTGAGCGCCGTATCCAGCGGCTCTATCAGGTATTGGAACCGCTCGGCGAAAGCAAGCCGGACTGGCGCATCATTCAAGACATTGCCAACGCCCTGGGCGCGGACTGGAAGTACAGCCATCCCTCTGAAGTCATGGACGAAGTGGCATCGCTGACGCCTTTGTTTGCCGGCGTCAATTACGAGCGTCTCGATGGCTACAAATCGCTGCAGTGGCCGGTGGCTGCGGACGGTTCCGATCAGCCCATTCTGTTCACAGAGAAATTTCCGTTTCCCGACGGCAAGGCAAAACTCTTTCCCCTGGAATGGATCGAACCGTGCGAACAGATCAACGATGAATTCGATCTGCATCTGAATAACGGTCGCCTGCTGGAGCATTTCGAAGCCGGCAACATGACTTTCCGCTCCCCAGGCATCATGGAAGAAACGCCCCATCAGTTTCTGGAAGTGTCTCCGGAACTGGCTGCCGAACGGGGAATCGAAACCGGCCGATGGGTCCGCCTTCGCTCTCCATACGGCCAGGTGAAGGTGCAGGTTCTCGTCACCGACCGCGTCCAGGGCAAACAAATCTACCTGCCGCTCAACTCAACCGAACAGCCTGTGAATCGACTGACCGGCGCCGGGATCGACCGCGCCACGCACACTCCCGCCTACAAGGAGACGAGTGTGCAAATGATTCCATTGCCGGAGCAGGGAGAAAGCCCGCTGCCCAGAATCAATTTCCGCTTTGGGCATCCCACGCCGCAAACTGGAGTGGAAGTCGAGCGCAAATGGCTGCGCCGCGATTATCATCTGCCCGGTACCGCAGCCGACGACAAACTGGTACAAATCGCCAATACGCAGGTGTAGACAGGAGAGCATCATGGCCCAGCCGATTCGTACATACACACCGCAGCGAGATGTGCGCGAGGAACTGCGAACCAAAGTGGAGAGCGCTCCTATCGAGCACGCGGAAGCGCTGCTTGCCGCCTATCAACTGCTGCAGGAGGCGCAGGACCATGGCATACTCGATGTCCTGCGTGGCGCCATTGGAGCTGGAGATGCCATCGTTTCCAAAGCGACGGAATATGCCAGCTCTCCGGAAGCCGTTCGTGCCATCCGCAATTTCCTTGCCCTGTCGCGTGTCTTTGCAAATCTGGAACCTGTCAAAGTCGATGCCGTCGCGAAAGCCCTCACAGATAGCCAGTGCCGAAAAGACTTGCAGGGCTGCGAGCCGCCTTCGCTCTGGAAAACATTCCAGCGCATGACCAGTCGCAGCAGCCGTCGGACCCTCGCGACCCTCGCTGCTGTCACCGAGGCCTTCGGCAAAGAATCCGAAATTCCTGAAGTGGATCCGCTGTTCAGCAGCGGCCACGGCTGGATGCCTTCCAAATCCGTGCTTCCACTGGTGGCATTGGCGCTGGCTGGGGTCGCCGGCTTTTGGATTGGCCGCCGCAGCTAAATGCTGGGCACTCAGCGGTCTGAGTTCGCTTAATGTCCGACGACGCTGATGATACTCCTGTCTGATCCGGCCCACGCTGCGGAACCCGTGTGTGTTAGCCGACCGGTCATATCGTTCCAATGCAAGTTTGTAATCTGGGAGTCGCCCTTCTCGTACGCGTAGGTCTTTCCGTCGTCGTTGAAAAGAGTGAAATCGCCATTTGCGCCCGGATATATCTGCACAGCGGCGATCTTTTGCGGCTGCGCGGTGCTGAGAATTTCGCTTCCAAGGGGAATAATTGATCCCGCACGAACAAAGAGTGGAAGGATGTCAATCGGCGCCGAAACATCCACCGTCTGGCCGCCCTTCAATCGCTCGTTGGTCCAGTAGTTATACCAGTCGGTTCCGGCCGGCAGGTAAACTTCACGGCTTGTTGTTCCCTGCTCGGTTACGGGCGCAACCAGAAATGCTGGACCGAACATATACTCGTCGCGAACGTCCGCTACCTTTGGGTCGCCGGGAAAATCCATGAACAGCGCCCTCATATATGGCGCACCCGTCTGGTAGGTGTGATACGCGACGGAGTAGGTGTAGGGCAACAGCCGATAGCGCAGACGTAGATATTTTTCCAGAATGGGCTCGGCTTGTTTGCCATACGCCCATACTTCGTTATGTTTTCTAGCGCCGTGGGCCCGCATTACCGGCTGGAAGACTCCCCACTCAAACCAGCGCACAAACAGCTCTGGATAATCCAGATAATCGTCGACGGTATCCCGTGCGCCCGCAGGACTCACTAGAGGCGTGTGAGCTGGGTGATAATTGGGAGGAAGATGCGGCGAGCGGAACCCTGCAATATCCGTGTCCCAATAGGGCATGCCAGAAGCGGTGAAACCCAGCCCTGCTGCGATGGAGCGCTTCAGCATGTCCCAAGTGGCTGTCATGTCGCTTGACCAAAAGACGGTGCCGTTTGCTTGGGCTCCAAGGTACGCCGCGCGAGCGAGAATAAATACTCGGCGGCTGTCGCCGAAATCGCGCCGGAAGCCATCATAAACCGAAGCTGTATGGAACAGGGGATAAATGTTGTAATATTGGCGGCCTGACCCGACATAGAAGAAATCGTTGATGGGATCGATGTCGGGCTCGGTCTCGTCAAGCCAGATGTAGCTGAACCCATCCTTCTTCACGTACCCGTCCCGGATCTTATCCCACCACCACTTAGCGGCAGCAGGATTTGTGGTGTCGATGTTGGGGCCTATCGAGTTGGGAAGATCATCAAGATCTGGCTTGCCGTCAGCGCCGTGAATGAACCAGTCCTTTTGCTTCATCATGGCGTAGTATTTCGAGTCGGTGGCATAGTGCGGCCACACACTGATCAGCGTGGTGATACCCATCGAATGAAGCTGCTTGTTCATGGCCGCCGGATCTGGCCATCGGCTCGGAACCAGGTCCAGATTGCCGTACTTCGTCATATTAAAAAAGTCCACGACGAGAATATCGAGGGGAAGATTGCGGTCGCGATATCCCTTCGCAACGCCCAGGAGTTCGTCTTGGCTGGCGTAGATCATCTTGCTCTGGATGTAGCCGTATGCGGCTTTCGGCAGCATGTGCGCGGGGCCGGTGAGTTGCCGGTAGCCTTCGTAGACTTGGTCGGTGTTATCGCCGGCGATGACAAAGAACGAAACCCGGTCTCCCACTTCCGAGGACCACACATTCTGCAGGTTGAAGCCGAGATCGATTGTAGTTTTCGAGGGGTTGTCCCAGATCAGACCGTAGTCGCGGCTGGACACCATAAAAGGAACGCAGACCGCCTCTCCGCCAATCGCGTCGTAGTTATGCCAACATTTGATGCGATGGTCGCGCAGATCGAGAAAACCCTGCTGGTATTGCCCCAGGCCATAGTAGTGCTCGCCGGCTGGAGAGTTGAAGGTGGCGGATACACGGTAGCCTAGGTCCGTCTTTTGGGCGTTTGTGGCGCTCCCAGAGGAATCTTTCGGCTGGTTTAGAACCATGTTCCAGCGCGACATGGTCAGGAGCGGCTTTCCGGAAACCGTTGCGATCGAGATCAAATCATTGAAGGGCCCCATCCCGTGACGAGGACTGTCGGAATTGCCTGCGTTGCGCGCAAACGCCGCCTTGGTCGCCTGGCTGAGCGCTAAAATGTGTGGCGGCTGGTTCCCCGGGCCTACGCGGATGACCATTCTGTTCGAGCGAATGACCTCGTATCCGCTAGAATCTTTCTCGTTGGTCCAGCCATTCATTGAAGGTGTACCCACAAACCCGTACCCGGGGACTGCGAGAGCGGCAGGCTTTTCCCTACTCAAGGTGATTCGAATGATGTTGGGTGCGTAGGGCTGCAAGACGACAGTCCGGCCTTGGCGCGAAAGCACAATCTGCGTATCCGCCTGTGTATCCGCGCCCCAGGCAACCCGGCAACTCAGAAAAAACATCCCCAGCGCGAGTGCCACCGCGGTTTTGAAAACGGAATGCGTAACCATCCGGTTCCGGCTTTTTTCCGTTCGCCTGTTGCGAGCCCTTGAGCTCGCTCCAAATCTCTTTTTCATAAATCGCCCCTAACCTAAATTGAGGAACAGGAACATCGCCCGCGAGGACCAGCTCTCGCCTCCATCGAAAGATCGAAACCGGAATTTCCGTTTTGCCTTTCAGCCGCAAATTAATACATTCGCATTCGCCTCTTCTGTTCGCAATCTTTTTGCATCCGCTTTCATCCCAAAGCCCCGGACGTGCCCGGCTGGATTCCTTCAATCTCAGTCATCGTCCAGATCAATTTCGCATGTTTGCAATCCTACACCGCTGCCAGCGGCGGAGCCTTCATGCGCCGCAGCACGCTATTGTATTTCCCGCGATGTTTCGCGTATCGTCTACCAAGTCTCTTGGGCTTTCAAGTTCGCCATATTTTCTGAAGCTTAGCAGCCTGTGCTGCCTCCTAATCTCGACTAGCAGGCTGGATTCGTACTGGCATCGCAAGCGCGTTAGTGGTTCTGAATCCGGGCGATTTCCTGCCGGGTCACGATGGGCACATAGCCAACTTCCATCCCTTGGGGTGGGGTGACAATCAGTGCCGAGTCGAGCGTTGCCAAGGCTCCGCTGCTTGGAAGTGCCATGTAGTTCCGGTTGATCGGCCAGTTGGCCTGGATCCGTTCGATCCGCGACTGTAGCTGTGCCTTTTCTGTCTTGCTTAAATGCAGGTGTTGTAACGAGGGCTGGTCCACGAATCGGTACCAATAGTAGGTGACCCGACTGCCGTCGGTCAATACAATAGTGAAGGGTCCACTTCTGGGTCCCGGACTACTCCAGACGGTATGCGGTCCCGCTGGCGACGTGTATGGCTTGCCAACAACCGCTGGCTCGAAGGTCTGGGCTGCAAGTCCAGTTTCCGGAGGTACCTGAGAAGCTGGGACGGCGACCATCCCGTTCCCATCCTGCTTGAAATATTGCGGAAAACCGGTCGACGATCCCTTCCATTTGAGGCCAAACGAACAGGAGCCGCTTTGTCCCACCATGATCGTCTCGACGAACGCGTCGAAGCCGGTCATCGGCACCGTGTGTTGATCGAACTTGAGCGGCTCGTTGGTGCAGGAAGGTGTGATCGCACCCCGCAGATCGAACATTCCTGTAGCGGTGGCGCTCGATCCAGACCATGCCTTTATGGAGGTATAGAGCGCCTCTCTTGAGTACATTTTCACATCCTGCATAAGGACTGTCGTCTTTGAGCCATCGACAGGGAATAGCAGCTTGGGTATCCGCGCATAAAGAATGCCGTGGCTATCCTTGTTGCTGAAATACGGTACCGTATTCACCTCCATTGCGCCGCCGGCCATAACACCTGGTCGTATGTCCAGAGTGCGTCCGGCAGCAGGAGGATAGCCCTTGGAAATCGCACTCCAAGTATCAGGAATCCAGAACGCAACCGGTCCCTTAAAGTTCTGCGCGCTCACGAACAGCGTCCAACTCTGATCACCCGTCGGCTGGCGATGGTACGCGGCGTCGGCATCCATCAGCGGCAGCGCCATCCATGCCGTGCCGAAGAGCTCGCCGTGCATGCCTTGCTTAAATGTCCAGCCGTCAGGCGGAACCACTAGGCGATTGCTGATCTGAACCAGTCCCATCTTTGCTGAATCAAGAGCAATAAGATGCGAAGGCGGTGCGTCAAACCCCCACCCCGGTGTCTCGATCATGTAGTTGTAACAGTTAGCGGTGCCGTTCATTATGTACTTTGATGTAGCGGATGGAAACTGCGTGCTGGTCCAGAAGCCCAGGCCACCCTCGATCGTTTGGAAGACATCGCGGTAGGAGGGGGCGCGCCTAGACCATTGATCGCGAGCCAACGTACCGGGCGGGCATAACGGCTGTTCATAGTTCCGGTTGTCGGGGATAATCCAGGTGCCGGGCAGGCCAATCTGAAAGGACTTGAGGGGTTTTGCAAGGAGCGGCCAGACAGCCGAATAGAAGCTAACGCCGAAGCCGAAGCCGTCCGGAGGGGGCGATACTTTCATCGAAATATAGCCATGAAGTCCTCCGCTCATCGATTCAGTGAGCCTGCGAGGGTGGGGGCTGCCAATCTGCGCCTGGACGGCGAGGGCGGACACTACAACAAGGATTCCCCCTGCAAGCCGAGACTTGAGCTGTTTGCTTTTATTCTTTACCGGTTCCATACTCTCCTCCTTGGGACGCATTCTTTTCGCTTAGCGGCTCCGAGGCACCGTTGTAAGTTGCAGACGCAGCCATTGCGAATTCAAATAATGGAAACGTGGGCCTCGCGTGGTACCATGTATACACTTATACACGTCAATGTCAAGTTATCTTGCCGGGCTCGCTAGGACACGAAATGCAAATCCATCCTGATATGCAATACATTCGCGTCATTGATAGCCATACAGGCGGCGAACCGACCCGAGTCGTGATCGAAGGTGGTCCCGACCTTGGAACCGGTCCTCTATCGGAACGCTTGAAACGCCTTCAAGGTTTGCATGATTCGTTCCGCAGGACCGTGATCAAGGAGCCTCGTGGATCCGATGTGCTGGTGGGTGCGCTTTTGTGCGAACCGGCGGACAGCACCTGCACAGCCGGTGTGATTTTTTTCAACAATGTGGGTTATCTCGGCATGTGTGGCCATGGAGTTATCGGACTGGTGGTAACACTCTCCCACATGGGGAAAATAAAGCCCGGCACCCACCGAATCGATACACCTGTCGGAATCGTAACCGCCACACTTCATCCGCAGGGCAAGGTAACAGTGGAAAATGTAGCCAGTTATCGGAGCAGCAAAGACTTAATTGTGAATGTTCCGGGAATTGGCGATATTTGTGGAGACATTGCATGGGGTGGAAACTGGTTTTTCCTAACTGAAGACCGGATTCACAGCCTCTCTCAACAGAATGTCGAGGAGCTGACGGAATATGCATGGAAAATTCGCCAGGCACTGAAGGCCCAAAACATTACGGGTACTACTGGTGCGGATATCGACCACATCGAACTCTTTACACCGGCACACCCCGAGATCGCGGACAGTAAGAATTTTGTGTTGTGTCCGGGAAAAGTTTACGACAGGTCGCCATGTGGAACTGGAACCAGCGCGAAGCTGGCCTGCCTCTATGCGAACGGCAAATTGGCAGCCGGTCAAGTCTGGCGGCAGCAGGGAATCCTGGATACGATATTCGAAGGGAGCTTCGAAGTCGATATTGCGACGGGCAATATTATTCCCAGTATTACGGGCGCCGCCTATGTTACCGGGGAAACCAAACTGATTCTGGATGCGAACGATCCTTTCCGCACAGGAATTCCGCAATGAGCCATCACTACGATGTTGTTGTTCTTGGCGCAGGTATCGTCGGTGCGGCGTGTGCTTTGGAGTTTACTCAGGCAGGCATGCGTGTCGCCGTCGTCGAACGCGGCGTCATTGGCGGCGAGGCCACTGCGGCTGGGATGGGCCACATCGTTGTGATGGACGATTCACCGGCCCAGTTTGCGCTGACACGATATTCGCAATTGCTATGGGCAGAGCTGGCACCAACCTTGCCCGAAAATATCGAATACGATCGCTGTGGAACTCTCTGGATCGCCCAGAATGAAGAGGAGATGCCGGAGCTTCAGCGCAAATACATCTACTACCAGTCTCTGGGTGTTCCCGTTCAGATTCTAGATTCCAGCGGGCTGACAGAAGCTGAGCCAAATCTTTCCACCTCTCTAGTCGGAGCATTACTGGTTCCCGAGGATGCTGTTTTATATTCCCCGGCTGCAGCCTTGTTCATGGTTCAGTGTGCTCAAAAGATGGGAGCAAAACTCTACCTGGAGAAAACAGTCGTGCGGGCAGGTGAGAGCGAAGTTCTCTTGGACGACGCAACCATGCTTCGCACAGATCGCATTGTGAATGCAATGGGAGCTTCCGCTAGTACCGTTACCCCTGACTTGCCTATCCGGAAACGAAAGGGGCACCTCATTATTACAGATCGCTATCCAGGCTTTTGCCGGCATCAGATGGTAGAGCTCGGCTATCTGACAAGCGCGCATTCCGTGACAAGCGACTCAGTTGCATTCAACCTGCAGCCCCGGCGAACAGGGCAGTTATTACTTGGCTCTTCCCGCCAGTTCGATGTCGACAATGGATTCGTAGACCGCTCTATAGTGAAGGCGATGGTTGAACGTGCGCAAAGATTTATTCCCAAGCTGAGTTCCCTTTCAGCTCTGCGAATCTGGACAGGTTTTCGCGTCGCAACACCCGATCATCTGCCTCTAATTGGCGCCATCCAAGGGGATGCAAGCATGTTTGTGGCAGTCGGACATGAAGGACTTGGCATCACAACCTCGCTCGCTACTGCACACTTGCTGTTAGATCAATTTCTCGAACGGACCTCAATAATCCCTCTAGACCCATATTCGCCCTCCCGCTTTTCGGTGACGGAAGCCCATGCCTGAAACCATATCGCTTACGATCAATCGGAAGTCAATAAGCGTCTATCGAGGAACGACGGTGGCTGTGGCCATAGCCCTTGCAGGCGCGGCATGCAGAGACTCAGTCACTGGCGAACCAAGAGGCCCTCTCTGTGCCATGGGCATCTGCTGTGAATGCCGCACCATCGTTAACGGAACGCCTCATCAACTTGCTTGCCGGATTCTCTGCCAGCAGGGCATGGATGTTCATACTCAATGAACTACAATTTCGAAATTGTCGTGGTCGGAGGAGGCCCTGCGGGAATCGCAGCGGCTTGCGCGGCCGCAGAACAGGGGAAAAGTGTCGCGATCGTTGACGAAAATGTTGGGCCCGGTGGTCAGGTTTGGCGCGGAGAACGGACGCAGCAAGGGAAGTGCGACTCAACTTCTCCCTCTTACTGGTTTCGCAGGCTTAAAGACTGTCCTTTGATAAGGCAATTCTTCGGTTGGCGCATCTTCGATGCTCCTGCTTTCGGTATTCTGCGATCCGAGCAACAGGGCGAGTGTATTGAGCTTGGCTATAAGCGCTTGGTTCTGGCAACGGGCGCTCGCGAGCGCTTCTTGCCTTTTCCGGGCTGGACGCTACCCAACGTCATGGGAGCGGGCGCAATACAGGTCATGGTCAAATCCGGCTTGCCCATTCGAAACAAACGTGTGGTCGTCGCGGGCAGTGGCCCGCTGCTGCTTGCTGTTTCCGCATATCTGCGCCAGCATGAAGCGAATGTCGTTGCCATTTATGAGCAGACGTCATGGATAAATCTGGCGCGCTTTATGGGTGGAATTACAGGCAGTCCCGCCAAGCTGGTGCAGGGATTGCAGTATGTATGGAAGACCTTCGGTATTCCTTTTCGCGCTGGTTGTTGGCCAATCGCGGTGCATGGAAAAGACAGACTACAATCGGCCGTGATTTCCAATGGAACTAAACAATGGGAGTTGGCCTGCGACTATCTTGCATGTGGATTCCATCTGGTGCCCAATATCGAATTGGCCTCGCTCCTCGGCTGTCGCATCGAGGGCACAGTCGTGGAAGTAGATTCTCTGCAGCGCACCTCTGTAGACTCCATCTTTTGCGCGGGGGAATCCACAGGCATAGGAGGCCTGGAAATGTCACTGCTAGAAGGGCGGATTGCTGGGTTGGCTAGCGCTGGAGACCACATAGGCGCAGAGGCTCTGGCGCAACAACGCGGCAAAATGCTACGATTCGCCAGCCTCCTTGCGAAAACCTTTGCGCTGCGTTCGGAGCTGAAGAGTCTCTCGCGGCCGGATACGATCGTATGTCGCTGCGAGGATGTGCCCTTTGAACTCATCTCTCGGCACAACTCGTGGCGTTCCGCGAAGTTGCATACACGCTGTGGCATGGGTGCGTGTCAGGGACGCATCTGCGGAACAGCACTGGAATTTCTGAATGGTTGGATCGCAGATTCCATAAGACCACCCATCTTTCCGGCGCCGCTTTCAAGCTTGGCTGTAGATCGCGAAAATCTTGTACACAACCATCTGGATACTTAGGAGACGTTATGAAATGGAACGGTGTAATGCCCGCAATGACTACCTGCTTTGACAAGAACTTGGCAGTCGATCACGAATTCATGTCCAATCACGCCCGCTGGATGTTGGACAACGGCTGTACTGGGATCGTTCTCTTAGGCTCACTGGGTGAGGGGGCGACTCTCAGTTTTGAAGAAAAGAATTCTATTCTCGCGAATGTGGTGCGATCCGTTGGCGGACGCGCGCCTGTGGTCGCTGCTATTTCCGCTCTATCCACGCTGGACGCTGTTGCCCAGGCGAAAGCTGCCGCCGATATGGGCTGCGAAGGATTGATGGTCTTGCCGCCGTATGTCTATAAGGGAGATTGGCGCGAGATGAAAGCATATGTCTCCCAAGTCATACGCGCGACTCCCCTTTCTGCGATGCTGTACAACAACCCGGTTTCCTATGGAACCGACTTTATTCCGGAGCAGATCCGCGAACTAACGCTGGAGCATGAAAATCTTGATGCCGTAAAAGAGTCGAGTACGGACGTGCGCCGCGTGACTGCAATTCGAGAACTGATTGATGACCGCTTGAGTATCTTCGTCGGCGTCGATGATGCAATTGTGGAAGCCATTGCCGCCGGGGCCGTGGGATGGGTTGCCGGCCTGGTCAACGCGATGCCGCAAGAATCCGTCACCCTATTCCGCTATGCGATGGAAGGACAACAGCAGAAAGCGCACGAACTCTACAGATGGTTTCTGCCATTGCTGCGGATGGACACTGTGCCTAAATTCATCCAGCTCATCAAACTGGTACAGCAAGAATTAGGTGTAGGCAATGCGCGAGTGCGTGGCCCACGAATGGAAATTGCCGGCGAAGAACTGAAGAAGGCGCGAGACATCATTCACGAGGCTCTTTGCACCAGGCCCGACTTGGAGCAAATTCCCATGACAACAACTAGCGAGACGGGAAGGAGGTAGGCACGATGACCCTTTCCGGCCAATCCATCATTGGAGGTCTGTCCGCGGGTAAAACTAATTTGAGCCACGCGGATCGCGATGTACTTTTCACGGCCATCAACCCCGCAACCGGACAGTCTCTCAGTCCGGAATATGTTTCCGCGTCCCAGGATGACATAGAACATGCCACTCTCCTGGCAGAACGGGCATTTTCTGTTTACGCAAAACTTTCCGGTGCAAAAAAAGCATCTCTGCTTAGAGCTATTGCGGAGGGGCTGGAGGCAATCCGCGATGCTCTGGTAGAGAGAGCACATATGGAAACTGCCTTGCCTGTTCCACGCCTTGAAGGTGAAGTTGCACGTACGGCCAACCAGCTTCGCCTGTTTGCCGAGGTTACGGAAGAGGGTTCGTGGGTGATGGCGCGAATTGATCGAGCATTGCCTTCCCGTCGACCAACTCCCAGGCCCGACTTGCGGTCGATGCTTCGGCCGCTTGGCCCCGTGGCCGTGTTTGGTGCAAGCAACTTTCCTCTGGCATTTTCTGTCGCGGGTGGCGATACGGCTTCCGCTTTGGCGGCGGGAAATACCATTCTTGTAAAGGCACATCCGGCTCATCCCGGGACGAGTGAGCTGGTCGGCCAGGTGATCGCATCTTGCGTTCGTTCGGCAGAGCTTCCCGCCGGGGTTTTTTCGCTACTCTTTGACAAGGGAACCACCGTGGGAACTGCATTGGTGCGGCACTCTCGCGTCAAGGCCGTGGGATTCACCGGCTCGCTCGCTGCAGGCCGTGCACTCATGGATTTGGCAGCAGCAAGGCCCAACCCGATCCCGTGCTTCACAGAGATGAGCAGCACGAATCCGGTTTTTATGCTTCCCGGTGCTATTCGCGAGCGAGGGGAACAGATCGCTAAAGACCTACATGCTTCCATCACACTAGGCGCAGGGCAGTTCTGCACCAAGCCTGGCCTTATATTTCTACCCCAGCAAGAAACCAACGAAATGCTCGATCATTTACGAGACATCGTACGGCAATCTCCATCGTTCACTATGCTGACAAAAGGAATCGCAACGCAGTTTTCACAATCAGTCGCAGACCGAAAGGGTTCTAGTGGAGTGCATGCCCTTACCGCTTCCATCCCATCAAAGGAGAGCAACGATGCTACAGCCGATATAGCGCTCCTGGTTACAAATGCAAAATCGCTCGAAGCAAATCCTGCGTTGAGCGAAGAGGTCTTCGGTCCCGCCGCGCTCTTTGTTTCGTGCGCAGATCGCAATGAGACTCTTCGCGCGGCGGAATCTTTGTGCGGTCACTTGACGGCCACGTTGTTAGGCACAGAGGAAGATCTAGATAGAAACCGCGATCTCGTCGAAATTCTCGAACGAAAAGTTGGCAGACTTATCTTCAACGGCTACCCCACGGGAGTCGAGGTATCGCACGCCATGGTGCACGGCGGGCCCTATCCCTCTACCTCCGACGGCCGCTCCACCTCGGTCGGTAGTCAGTCGATCTTTCGTTTCGCCAGACCCGTGTGCTACCAGAACTTTCCAGAGGACTCTCTACCAGCCGAGCTTCGAAATGACAATCCGCTTGGAATCTTGCGCATGATCGACGGCATTATGACGCGCGAATGTTCAGGGTAGTCCGATAGTTGCTTTAGTTTGCCGCGTCGTAGTCTCGTAATCGTCTTACAAGCAATGAACATGCAACGAATCGAATATTCAGCAGCGTCAGCGAGGAACGCTTTTTCGTGCTGTCATTCCATCGATCAGCGGCTGAGCCGTATTTACACCATCAGTCTGCCGCCGGAACTGGCCAAGCAGGCCGAAGCGCTGGCCAAGCGGGACAGCCTCAACCATAAGCAGAAAGCGGCAGCCGTCTGGAATCGATCGAGATTCGGATCGATCTCGGTGAACGGCATTTGTGCGGTGAAGAAGTTGACGCCAGGTACCTCCGTCAGGTCTACACCAAATGCCCGATAAAAATTCTCGCGCAGATGCGGCGGTCCCATCGGCCAAACTTTTACCAGCGTTTCGCATTCCCTGCCGGTTCGTCGATCGTGAGATAGCGGTCGCCCGCAACATTGTTGAGCGTTTGCACAATACCGCTGGGCCAGCGGACCTCAATGCTCTTGACTCCCGAGTCCTGTCCAAGACCGAAGTGCGCGCGGGGATCGCTCGAAGAAAGATAGCTTGCCGAAGTCGTTACCGTCTGCCACTGCGGACCGGCGGAGGTCACGATTTTGACCACTGCGCCGATCCCATCGCGGTTGCTTTTGTGGCCGACCAAATGAACGCCGATCCAGTGGTTCCCGGTTTCCGTCTTATTCATCAGAATGTGGAGTGGACCATCATTTTCCGTGACCACGGTATCCATGCGACCATCGTTATCGATGTCGCCTATGGCCATCCCCCGCCCAACCCAGCGCTGCTGAAAGACTGGCCCGGAAACAGCGGAGACATCGACGAATTTTTTTCCATCGATGCTGCGCGCAACCATGAGGTGTTCCCTATAGTGAATTTGCGAGGAAGTAAGATCGACATTGTCGAGATCGTGTCCCTGCGCGATAAGAAGGTCCTTCCAGCCGTCGTTGTCATAATCAACGAAGCGCGCGCCCCAGCCGGAATGCAAAACTGTCATGCCGCCGATGCCTGTCATATAGCTTTCATAGCTGAAAGTGCCGTCTCGGGAATTCTTGTAGAGAGCATATACCTGGTTTGCCAGGTCGGTAATCACCAGGTCCGGCCAGCCATCATTGTTGTAATCGGAAAAGTCAACTCCCATGCCGGCATAGGTGCGCCCATCCCCATCTACTGCAACCTCGGAGTCAAGGCCAACTTCTTCAAACGTCCCATTGCCTTTGTTGTGGTAAAGGAACTCCTCCATCGAGTCGTTGGCGACAAAAAGGTCGATGTGGCCGTCGCGGTCGTAGTCGGCGATGGCGATGCCCAGACCTTTGCCCGGTCTGTCGAGGCCCAACTTGTGTGCCTCTTCAGTAAACGTGCCGTTTCCGTTGTTGTGGTAGACGAACATAGAAATGGGTTGAAATACATCGGGATGACAATAGCCTCGGTATCCGGGCAGATGCTGACCGCACCAGACGTCGTCCCAGTCCCATTTGACATAACGTAGAACGACCAGGTCGAGATAGCCATCTCCGTCGAGGTCCACCCAGGCCGCGGACGTCGACCAGCCGCTGCCGCCGACACCAGCTTTTTCCGTCACGTCTGTGAAGGTGCCATTGCCATTGTTGTGGTACAGGCGATTGCCTCCATAGGCAGTCACATAAAGGTCCTCACGACCGTCGTTATCGTAATCGCCCACCGCCACGCCCATGCCGTAACCGATGCCTTGCAGTCCGGCCTTCTCGGTGACATCGGTGAACGTGCCATCGCCGTTGTTGCGGTAAAGCCGGTTCCAATACTTC
>JAJZCA010000411.1 GCA_021798735.1 Acidobacteriota bacterium
CGGGACAGAACAGAAACGCGAAGTGCGAAAGGGCTACCGCCGAAGAGGATTCAGCGGCTGGAATCCACCATCCATCCAAGCGCTCCACGCCTTCTTCGGTGGTATCGAAGCGAACATCCGTGATTGGAAGTCCACTTTTTGACGCGACGGTTGCAGCCGTGGGTGGAATTTCCCTGGGTGGGAAGAAAGTGAACTGCCACTGCCCTTGATAGAAAAGCAGGCAGACGGTGAGATAGAGCGCGATGCCGGCACCCGCAAGCACCAGCAGGATCGCCTTCACCAGCCAGCGTCCGCTGACGACTTCAGCGTGACCGAGTTGATGGGTTGGGTGCTCGTGCAATGTCAAATTTCGGTTGCTTTGGCTTCTCAAGATGTCGGCTCGTCGGGAGAGCGATGCGATTTCTCTGGAATTCTAGCCACAAAATCGACTCTAGCATGGCGAGTGCAGGGAGACTGTGACTTATTGTGGGAGCGAGTCATTCTGAACTCCGGTCGCAACAGCGACCTTAGAATGACTCTATCGCCGTTTGAATACATGAACCGTCAAGCCGGTCTAGAAAAATCTTGTCAGTCGGCGAACGTCGAAATCGGGTGCCGCGGGCGAGATGCGCTCGTCCGGTGTTGGCTCACCGGCAACCATGCGAACAGGAACCACGCCCGCCCAGATAGGGATGGCATGGTCTTCTTCATCGTCGATGGGGGGACCTGTGCGCACTTTGGCCGAGACTTCCTCCAGAGGCAACACCAGCACGCTGGTCGCCTTCAACTCCTGATCTGTCGGCTGGCGCGCCTCCTCCCACCGGCCGGGAACAATGTGGTTGGTGAAGCGGCGCAGCGCGTCGATTTTTTCGTCGCGATCGAGTACCAGGCGCGCGATCCCCAGCACCACCACGGAACGGTAGTTGATGGAGTGGTGAAATGACGAGCGGGCCAGCACCAAGCCATCGATTAGCGTCACCGTGACGCAGACCTGAATTCCTTGATCCAGCTTGCGTAACATGCGGCTGGCGGCGGAGCCGTGGATATAGAGTCTCTCGCCGGCGCGCACATAGCCGGTGGGAATGACGTAGGGCTGTTGTTCGACGGTGAAGCCGACATGGCAGAGAAAACCTTCGTCGAGGATGGCGTGAACTTGCGCCTGGTCGTAGACGGCGCGCTTTGGGAGTCGTGTAACCTGGGTACGCGGATTGGGCTGGTAGCTGGCCATGCACTATTATCGCTCCCCGGTCGTCGATTTATGAGTGGAGGGCCTGTACCAGCAAGACGCATCCGACCGTCGCCAGGCCGAGGTAAACATACTTCAGAAAGAGGTCTCCGTGCATGCGGCGATTGAGAATTCTGCCTAGCCAGATTGCAGGCAGGATGACGGGCAACGACCACAGATAATCGTGGGTCACCGCGGGTGTCCACAGACCGGCAAACCAATAGCCTGCCATGCCAATGACGCTGGCCGGCAAGAAATATCCTTGCAGGGTGGCTCGGAACTGTTGTGCCGACCAACGGCGCATGGCACCGTAGAGCACAAGGGGAGGTCCGTTCATTCCATAGGCGCCGCCGAGGACACCCGCACAAAATCCGCAGGCCAGGAGCCATCGCTTGCTGTCCCGTTGCAGTGTCAGCAGCGTGCGACCACGGAGAGAATAAACCGAGAAGGAAATCAGGATGAGCGCGAGGGCAGCTTTCACGATGTGGGGATCGCCAACCTTCAGCAGCACCAAGCCTACTGGAATTCCGAGAACGGTCGATCCCAGCAGTCCGCCGACGCTGGGCAGGTGAATATGCCGCCAGTCCTGTATTACAACGATGACGGCGATGGTGATGGAAACGAGCACGGCCAGGGGAGCCGCAACTGTGAGAGGGATGCGAAGCGCGAGTAACGGCACGGCAAACAGCGCTTCGCCGAATCCGAATGTCGATCGAATGATGGTCGCCAGAAACAAGACGAGTAAAATTTGCAGGGTCACCGCAGCCATCGGCAACTAGACGACCGATGAATGGTTGCAGGCCACTTTACTTGTGCTCGCCACTATGTTCCGGGCTGGAACCGGGTTCGGGGAAGTCGGAGTCGTTGCCGCTCGTCAACTCATCCGCATTGCGATGGCCTAACTGGCCGGACATGGATTCCTGCGATTTTTGTGCCTCGCCAGGTTGACGCGGGGACTCGTCTTCAACTACGCCCTTGGAATTGTCCGCGTCGGGATAAGCAGAGGGAGTGCCTGTTTTGGTCATAAAAACCTGAAATCCTCGGAGATCGTGGTGCGTAAGTGCGGTAGACGATGTTCTACGGGCGGCCCGCAGCCGGTTTCGCATAGATGTGAACGCCCATACCGTTCAACTTGCTGCGCGCCTGCATCGCTTCCGGCGTTTGTGGATACCGCTGGATCAGCGCACGTAAATCGCGGATGCCGGATTCGCGTTGACCCATGGCCAACTCGGATTGCGCTTTGCGTAACTGCGCCGTGGGAGCTTTGGAGCTGCCTGCATACTGCGAAAGCACCGCTGAGTAGTTATCGATGGCGCTCTTGTAATTTCCCGCGCGATAGTCGATTTCGCCCATATAGAACTGGGCGTTTGCCGCCTGCGGGCTTTGCGGATAGAACTTGATGACGTCGGCAAATTCCTGGCTGGAGAGGTTGTATTTGGCGGCGTTGTAATCGGTGGCCGCGGACTGATAGAGCTGATCGAGCGGAGGCGCCTGCGGCGCGGGAGGCTGGC
>JAJZCA010000047.1 GCA_021798735.1 Acidobacteriota bacterium
GCAGGGCCCGTCTTCGCTTCACCGACCAGTATCAGAATGCGCTACAGTGATCTTGTCGGTCGAGTAATCTACAGCGAACGGCGAACATAGTCTTAACTGTTTGTGTCAGCCCAGGGGACAACCCCAGAGTCATTCTGCATAGAGGTCGCTATGCGACCGGAGTGAAGAATCAGACGATATCTGCATGAATTGGCTCTGCTATTACCCTTTGGATTCTGAGGTCGCCGCGGCGACCTCAGAATGACTCCTCTCATTTTGAGTGCAGTATCGGTAAATCCGCCTCTAGCTTCCTTGTTTCTATCCAACGTTTGTCTGCCTTCAACATCGCACCCATTACAATAATGAGGCGAGCAAAATACCCTTGCATGGAGCATGAATGGACACTTCGCTTATTTCGGCGACTTCTCCACCGAGCGCGCGGCGCGCAAAGATCGTTGCCACCATCGGGCCCGCAAGCAATACAGAAACTGTCTTCCGGAGCCTGCTGAGCGCGGGCATGGATGTTGCGCGGCTGAATTTCTCGCACGGCACTCACCCGGAAAAAATAAAGCTGATCCAGTTGATCCGTCGGGTGGCCGCCGAGGAAGGCAAAAACATTTGCATTCTGGCGGATCTGCAGGGACCCAAGATCCGCACCGGCAGGCTGAAAAATCGTCTTCCGATCTCGCTAAAAACCGGCCAGCCATTGACGATTACGCCCCGCGATATTCCGGGGACCTCCGCCGTGATCGGGACGACATTTGCAACCCTTGCAGAAAATCTGGAAGAAGGTTCGCGCATTTTGCTTTCAGACGGACTGATCGAGCTGAGAGTTCGGCGGATTCGCGGAGCCGATGTGTCCTGCGAAGTGATCAACGGCGGCCTGCTGGGCGAGTATAAGGGGATCAATCTGCCTGGAATTGCGATCCGTGTGCCGTCATTGACTCCAAAAGATGAAATCGATCTTGCCTTCGCTATCCAGCATGACCTGGACATGGTTGCGGTCTCCTTTGTGCGGACCGCGGAAGATGTACGACTTGTTCGCCACCGTGTGGCCGCACTGGGAGCGGAGACCTGGATCATTGCCAAGCTGGAAAAGCCACAGGCCATCGAGCATCTGGAAAGCATTCTGGAAGTTGCCGACGGGGTGATGGTGGCGCGTGGCGATTTAGGCGTGGAAATATCTCCGGAGAAAGTTCCCGCGATCCAGAAGCGTGTGATTCGCCGCGCCGCCGAGTTGCGCAAGCCGGCCATTACGGCGACGCAAATGCTGGAGTCGATGATCGAGAATCCAAGGCCCACCCGCGCCGAGGCCAGCGACGTTGCCAACGCGATCTACGACGGCACCGACGCCGTGATGCTTTCCGCGGAAACCGCAACTGGAAAATATCCCGTCGAGTCTGTCGCGATGATGGCGAAGATCGTCACCGAGACTGAAATGCAGATACGGGCCGAAGCGCAGCGTTATCCGTATCACGTCAACCGGGGATTATCGATTCCGGAGACCATCTGCGAATCGATGGCGCACGCTGCCGAAGATCTGGACCTGGCGGCCATTGCCGTGTTTACTGAAAGCGGCACCACCGCCCGCCTGCTATCGAAATATCACCCGGTTCCTCCGATTTTCGCGCTGAGTAGCGTGGGGAAAACGATTCGCCGCATGTCGCTGCTATGGGGAGTCCATTCGGTCCAGTGTCAAAAAATGCTGCATACCGATCAGATGGTCGACACGGCTGAGCGTCTACTGTCGGAATCCGGAAATGTGCGAGAGGGTCAAATTCTGGGCATCGTCGCCGGTACACGCACCAAGACGGGATCGACCAACTTCCTGCGCCTGCACACGGTGGGGGACGGCGAGCATCTTTCAAACAAGCATGTAGGATCGGCGAAGCCAAAAAAGAAAAAGACGAAGCCGTCCAGGCAGGCAACTGCGGCAGCACCCACTGCGTAGGATTGTTCACTGTTCCCGGTTTGCGGGCATTTTGGTATCCGACCCTTGTCGCCGCAGCGACTTCCGCGCGGTTACCATGGAGCGAAAAATTTTACAATAGACATTCGTCACCGGCTACACTTAGTCAGTTATGAAAACACGCCTGACAACGCTTGAATTATGCGCTGGAGCTGGCGGCCAGGCTTTGGGGCTTGAGGAAGCTGGGATCGATCATGCCGGTCTTATTGAGATCGATCACTACGCCTGCACCACACTGCGTTATAACCGTCCACGCTGGAATGTAATAGAGCAAGACCTGACCACACTAACAGACGTGTCCGCCTTCAAAGGCGTGGATATTGTCTCAGGCGGTCTCCCATGCCCTCCGTTTTCCAAGGCCGGCAAGCAGCTTGGGGAAAACGATGAGCGCAACATGTTCCCTATAGCCATCGATATTGTCGATCAACTTCGTCCCCGCGCAGTAATGATTGAAAATGTACGGGGTATCCTGGACGCCGTTTTCGAGGATTACCGGAAGTACATCGCAGGCGCTCTGAACCCTGCGGATTACATGGGATAAGAAATCGTCATCCGAGGCTATCTAAATCGATCTTAGGCAGGCTTTCGAAGGATTCCGTGTGTGCGAGCTTGCCGCCCAAGAAGTACTTATCCCAGATGCCATCTGTGTCTTCTCCGTCGGCGTGCAAGCAGAAGATCGTTTTCGGGTACCGAACAGACCAAGCGCAGAGGCTCTCCTCGTGCCCGTACCACTTCTCAGAGTTCCGTGTATCGCCAGAAGAATCCAGGGCGAGACTCGCGCATTCGTCTTCGGCGATTAGTACCGCTAATGCTTCTTTGGGAATGGGGTTTCGTAACTGTCTCAAGCTGTATTCGGTGTAATATCCCACTCATGCACCTTTGCGTCGGGAGAGCGCACCCCAAATCGTGCGAGGTCCGGGCTCTCAAAATCTGAAAACCCGAGCCATGTTCTATTGTAGAACATTTTTAGATCAAGCAGGGGATACGCTTTCGATGTGCCTCCGAGCTCATCAAGTGGAAGAAACATATCCGGAAAAAGAATAGCCGAGGCACGTTCTGCGGCTAAACCACCACTTACTCAGGAAGATCTCTCCGGCAGGCTCGCCCTCCATGGTGTGCTGATGGATCGAGCTGCTGTAGCCAAGGTAGAAAACAATCTTCGCCGGGTGCTTGACTACGAATTGAAGGCTTTCGCTGAAGTTTTAGATGTTCGAGTTGACTGGTTGCTCGGAGGAGAGAGGTGAAGCATCCATCCTCTCAGTTGCGCACGGCCACTCGGCGAGCCAAGTCGGATGTAGCGAACAAGCTCATTAGCATGTTCCTCCACGAATTAAGCCAGTCAATCTCGAGAACTTGGAAGGTAAAAATTGGGAGCGCAGAGTACGTTGAGATGGTCCGGGAGGCGTTCGGGAATCTGTGTCCGTACTGTTCCTGCGAGATGGCAGATGCTACCTTCATCGTCGAGCATTTGGATGGAATGAATCGTCTTCGCGCAGGCCTTCACGTCCCCGGCAACGTATTGGTGGCATGTAAGAGATGTAATAACGAAAAACGACGTGATGATTCGCTCACGGTTCTTTCTCTTGCCGCGTCCGGCTGGGAGTCGTTCCTCTCCCACGACGGCACCCGTTGCAAAATGTTGTGCCCAACGTGCAAGTATTGGGCGGCCCGATGGAGCGACGAAGCGGAACGGAAAAGCAGATTAAGCGAAAATCTGCTGAGGATACGCCTCTTCCGCAACAGGTTTGAAGAATTCCAGACGGTTCTTCCCGCGCTTCATGCCACCTTACCTGCATTACTAGCCAAGTCATATCTGGAGTGTCAGGTGTTCGCAGAAACAGAGATCAAGTCGCTTCTGGAAAGATTTAGGGCGACTTCGGGGGTCCAATTCTGAGCATCAGGATGTCGCTGCGGCTATCGTTTTCGCCTGCACCGCAAAAATCTTCCGGGAAGGCCCGATCTTGTGTTTCCATCACGCCGGAAGACGATTTTTGTTCATGGATGTTTCTGGCACCAGCACCCCGGGTGCCGGGAGGGCAGATTGCCCAATTCACGGCGCGAATACTGGAAGCCTAAACTCGCACGAAATCGACAGCGCGATGCATTTGCACATAAAGCTCTAAAAAAACAGGGATGGGGCGTTCTAGTGGTTTGGGAATGTGAACTTGAGAAAGACACGAGCGCAGCCCTTGAACACATCTTGCGGTTTCTTGACCCGGCTACAATTAACTCCTAATGGGCTATATCCGCGTACTTTCCGATCAGGTGGCGAACCAGATCGCTGCCGGCGAAGTGGTGGAGCGGCCTGCGTCGGTGGTGAAAGAGCTGCTGGAAAATTCGCTCGATGCCGGAGCGCAGCGCATCCGCATCGATGTGGAAGCGGGTGGCCGCAAGCTGATCCGCATTACGGACGATGGCTGCGGCATGGTGCGGGACGACGCGCTACTGGCCTTCGAGCGGCACGCAACTTCGAAGATCCATTCCAGCGATGATCTGCTGGAGCTGGCCACGCTCGGGTTTCGCGGCGAGGCGCTTCCCTCGATCGCCTCGGTAGCGCGGGTGCATCTCACCACCCGCTCCGCCGAAGAAGCGGTGGGAACGGAAATGGAAATTGCCGGCGGGAAAATTCTGCGGGTGGCGGACTGCGGCATTCCTGCGGGAACAACATTGGAAGTCCGCGACCTTTTCTTCAATACGCCCGCGCGCAAGAAATTCCTGAAGGCGGAGCAGACGGAGTTGTCGCACATCGCGGCCCTGGCCACGCATTATGCGTTGGCCAATCCAACAAAACATTTTGAGCTGCACAGCGCCAGCCACGCGCTGTTGGAAGCCCCGGCGGTGCAGCAGGTTTCCGAACGCATCTTTCAGATCTTCGGGCGAGATGTGCTGGACCAATTGCTACCTATTGCAGCGGAAACGAACTTCGAGCGGGCCGGCATTCCCGAGCCGCCGCCGTGGAAGCGCGCAGCGGACTGGGAACCGCAACCTCCGGGCGCGCTGCGTCTGCACGGGTTCGTTTCGCGGCCGCAATTGCAGAAGCTGAACCGAAATTCCATGTACGTGTTCGTCAATCAGCGGCTGATTCGCGACCGAATCATCCTGCATGCGCTGACGGAGGCCTACCGCAACGTGATTCCGCCCACCTCGTTTCCTGTTGTGCTGCTGTTTCTGGAAATGCCGCCGCAGGAAGTGGATGTGAATGTGCATCCCGCCAAGACAGAGGTCCGCTTTCGGCAGCAGGGATTTGTGCATGATTTCGTTCGCGACGCAGTCCGGAATGCGCTGGTCAAGACGCGACCGGCAGCCAGCTTTCTTGCTGCGCTCAGCGATCACGCGACGATGACGCCGGCGCTGGTGCCGGATTTATCGCCGCTGCCGGGCGCCCCGGAGGCGGCGGATGGATCGACTGGCGGCCCTGGCAGCACGGAAACCCAGGTCTCAGAGGCGAGACCTGGGGCACCCGGCTCTGGGGCACCCGGATCGATTGACTCTGGAACAGTTTCTTCTGCAGCCGAAGCGTTCCAGGAATCCGACCCAATTCCATCACGCGAAGACGCCGACCGCTTTGAACTGCAGCCACCGCCGATTGCTCCGGCTGCACAATCGCTGCCTTTTTTGCCAGGCAACCCAGCTATCCCGGCGCAGCAAGAGGGTGAGGGCGAGGACATCGCTCCGCCGACGCTGAACGGGCTGGCCAGCCTGCGACCGCTGGGGCAGTTGGAAGAATCCTTCATCCTGGCGGTAAATGCGGAAGGTCTGTGGATCATCGACCAGCATGTCGCGCACGAACGCGTGCTGTTCGAGAAGATCGTTCATGATCGCGATGTCGAGCAGGTGCAGCGCCAGCGCTTGTTGATGCCGGTGCTGATTGACCTGAAACCGGACCAGATGCCACTGTTCGCCGCGATTGCGGCGGAACTGGAACGTAACGGTTTTGAAGCGGAGCCGTTTGGGCCACGCACCCTGGCCGTGAAGGCAACGCCGGTCGGGTTGATTGGTCGCGAACTGGAACGTACGCTGGTTGAGGTGCTGGAACAGACGGAGCGGGAGCAGCAGGCGCAGAACCTGGACACTCTGCGGCTGCGCATCGCGGCCTCGATCGCCTGCCACGCGGCCATCAAAATCCACACGCCGCTGGAAATGGGAAAAATGGAGTGGTTACTGGCGGAACTGGCGAAAACCGAGCACCCCACGAGCTGCCCGCACGGGCGTCCCATCGTCCTACGGTATTCTTTAAAAGAGATACAGCGCGCATTTCAGCGCATCTAGGTCTTTGAACGAGTGATGTCGTATCTGACGATTTGAGGACTGGAGAATCCCAGGTCTCAATATCGAGACCTGGAGCACCCACACCGCCGCAGGTACAAAAACCATCGGAAGAAGGACCTATTGAACGCGGAACAGCTCAACTCGGCACGACTGGCCCGTTGGAGCCAGAACGGCGAAGCACGACTCACATTGGAAGCGGCGTCGGAATGGATCGACGACATTGGCTTTTGCCCGTACATGCCCATGGGTTTGACCGGCAGCGCACCCGCGCCCAGTTTTCTTGAGGCAGTGGTGGGGCGACCGGCGCAGACGCCCAGCGCGGGGGAACGCGCGCGCGCGCTGGAACTGCTGGCGCGACTGGTGGAAAATTCCGCGGTGGTGCCGTTGAAACTCAGCGTGTCGCTGGGAGAGCAGCCCGACTTCGTCTGCAGCCCTGACGTTTTACGATACGTCTACGCGCTGCGCGGAGATCGCAATTTTAAGACCGGCCCGTTGACCGTGGGCAATGAGAAAGTGACGCCGCTGTCGCTGCACTGCTGGCAGGCCATCGAGCAACAAGGGCCGCTGGATGTGGCCGCGCTGCAGCCAATCCTGGGCCGCGATATTACGGAGGCGGCAATTGCGCGCGCACTGCAGGAACTTTGGTCCGGCATGTACATTTTCCCGATCCTCCGCGCAGCCGGCGAACCCGCGCAGTGGGAACTGATGTTCCGCCGCTTTCCTAAGCCGGTTGCGGCAGGAGCCAGCACCGGCCACGCGGAAGCGCAGTCGGCAATGATCTCGCTCTATTTGCAGGCATCGGTAGCCGCGCGCGAAGAAGAAATCCTCGCGTTTCTTTCGCCGCTGGCTCCACAGTCCAAATTGCGCGAAGTGATGCGCGGATTGGGTTCGATGCGTCAGCTCGACATTCTCGACATTGGCGGCCGCGCCCACGTGGCGCTGCAAGGCGGCCTGCTGCCGGAAATGGCAGCGCAGCTTTCGGAAGAGTTTCTCGCCGAACCGCCGGTCGGTGTCGCAATCGAGGTCGAACCGGAGATCGCGATGGAAGCCGAGATTGAAAGTGAAGGTGAGGCTGACATGGATTCGGGGATTCAGATTGAAGTCGTGCCGCCGTCCGCTGCGCGCACATGGCGATCGCAGCCGCTGGAAGGTTCCGCTGCGGCCACCCCTTCGGCCATCAAGAAATTTACGCCGAAGAAATTTGTGCCGCGACCAGCGGCCTCGCGACCATCCGCGTCCGGAAAATTCGCGGCATACGCCGGTAGGGAGAACAGACCTTCCCGACGCCCATTCAGTGGAGGATCGCGTCCGGGTGCCGGTGGATTCTCTCGCCCGGCGGGCGAATATACGCCGCGCCCCGGCAGCTTTGCCGCCAGTGCCGATGCAAGTCCAGGCGCAGGTCGCACGCGACCGTCAGGCCCAGGACGTTCGGGGCCACCGCGATTTGGACGCGACCGGAAGGCTGGTCCTTCTCGCGGGCCTTTCTCTGGAGACCGTGCGGAGCGCAGCCCGAAAGCGCAGGAGAGAAAAGGCTACGCCGCCAAGGGACACGGAATGGGAGAACGCGCCAAGCGCTGGGAGAAAACCGGCGAAGTTCCAGAAGCTCCCCCGTCCAGCAGCCGTCCATTCGCGGCCAAAGCATCAGGATTCAAACCCTCCGGCTTCAAACCTGGCGGGTCAAAATTTCGCGCGGCCAAGCCATTCGGCGCGAAAGCACCCGGCTCGAAATTTGGCAGCGTGAAGCCTTGGCAATCGAGGTCTTCGGGGGCTGGAGGACACGAAGAACGACGGAAACCATGGAAGAAATTTGAGGGTACGAGCGAGTCGGGGTCCGATGCGCGAGGCGGAGCCCGCAAGCCTTACCCATCGAAATCCTCCGGCTTTAAACCGCGTGCCTCCAAGCCGTGGGCGACAAAATCCAGCGATGGCAAATTTTCCCCTCGCGGACCTCGCATCCGTGCTGCTCGCGAAGCAGGCGACAGTCCTAAGCCATGGCAGCGCGCTCGGCCAGATGCCGGCGACGGGCCCGCAGGGCGAAAGCCGTACGGAAAGCCTTCCGGATTCACGCGCTCCGGATTCAAATCGGCGGGTTCAAGATCAGCGGAAGCGCGATCCCCCGAGTCCGAATCCAGACCCGCAGGCGGAAAGACCGGGGCATCCAAAGGCGCGAGCTCAAGAATTGGCTCGGCAAAATCCTATGCTGTCCGGTCCGCTGCGAAGCCTTATGCCAAGGCTGGGGGGGCCAAGCCGTGGGCCAAACGATCCGCCCCGTCCGGTGGAGAAGAAGCCGCACCCAAACGCCGCAAGCGCAAAGACAGGTCAGCCGTAGCGCCACGGGAGAAGAGCGGCAGCAAGCCGTTCTGGGCAAAGAATCCGCGTGGCGGGAAAGGTTCGACCGCAGCGGGCCGCAGTAATCGTCCACAGGGAAAGAAGACGGCGAGAAAGGGCGGCAAGAAGAAATGACCGCCTCGCCCCAGGCAATGACCGCGCCTGACCCTCGGCGTCTGCGCCCCGTCATTGCAATCGATGGACCGGCGGGAGCCGGCAAAAGCACGCTGGCTGCGCATCTGGCCCGCCGTTTCGGATTTCTCAATCTTGAAACGGGCGCGATGTATCGCGCTCTCGCTCTGAAAGCGCTGAACACCTGTACTGTTCTGAGCGATGAAGCGGCGCTGGCGCGCCTGACCGATCGAACGCAAATCGTTCTGGTGCCCAGACCGAATGACAGCAACCGCGTGCTGCTCGACGGCAACGATGTTACCGTGCGCATTCGGGAGAAAGACGTTTCTGAAGCAGCGTCGCAGGTGAGCGTACACCCGCGCGTGCGTGCCTGGATGGTGGAGCGTCAGCGTGCCATGGGCGCGCAAGGCGGCGTGGTCATGGAAGGCCGCGATATCGGCACCAAGGTCTTTCCCGATGCGGAGCTGAAAATCTTTCTTGACGCGCAGGATGAAATCCGGGGCCAGCGCCGTTACCTGCAAAGCGCAGGCTCGGACGATGCGCCGACACCGGAGGCCATTCTGGCCGCAGTGCGAGATCGCGATGCTCGGGATCGAAATCGCGCCGCGTCGCCGCTGGAACCTGCGCCGGACGCCATTCATCTGGACACCACGGGCCTGACCCTGGAGCAGGTGTGCGCTCTCGCGGAAGGCATGGTTGAGACGAGGATGGCAGGTTAGCGGCTGGTTTCCATCTGGTGCAGTTATTTGCGGCAGGAGTCGTTCTGAACCCTTCGTCGACGTGGGGTCGCGCGCAACCGCCCGTTATAATGGCTGCAGGCATGTATCCCTGCGGATTGCCTGCCAACACCTGTCCAAGCGATGCAAGCGAACTCTCTAACCCGTGTCAGCAAGGCGACCATCGCCACCAGCATTTTCCTGGTGCTGTTGGCCATGATGCTGCCGATCTGCCACTTGCATCCCCTACTGGATAAGACGGCCCCGGATCATTGCTCCATCTGCGTCACGCTGCATGCGACGCCGCCGTTGGGGGTACATCTGCCCCCGGTGGTTCGGCTGTATGCGACGGGTCAAGTCCTCATTTCGAGCTTGCTGGCAAATTCCAGCATTGTGACCCGTTTCGCCGCCAGTCGCGCTCCGCCACTCCCCGCCTGCTGATCCAGATTTCACGATTGAATCGCGGCGTTTTTTAACTTTGTGGGAGGAATTTCCTGATGCGGCGTGCGGCCCCTTTGCTGACACTTGCTTTTGTATTTCAATTGTTATCTGTCTTAGCGCTGGCAGCCGGGGGACAGAGCGCAGGAACCGGCGGCAGCGTCTCCGGCGTTGTCACCGATCCTTCTGGAGCGGTGATTCCGGGAGCCAGCGTAAAAGTGCTGAATCCCGTCACCGGATTTCAGCGGACCACGACAACAGACGTAGCCGGACATTTTGCTTTTTCCAATGTGCCCTTGAACAATTACCACCTGGCCGTCACGGCTGCCGGCTTTGGCCCGATCACACACGATGTCGACGTGGCAGGAAGCGTGCCTGTGTCTCTGAACCTGACCATGAATCTATTGACGCAAAGTACAACCGTCACGGTGACGACAGACAGCGGCGACCTGGTCAATGCCAGTCCCAGCACTCATACAGATATCAACATGGCGCTGCTGCCGACGCTGCCCACGGATGACGCGACGAACGGGCTCAGTTCCGCCGTCACACTGGCCACTCCGGGCATTGCGGCTGACTCGAACGGAATGTTCCATCCTCTGGGCGAACACTCCGACACCACCTTCAGCATCGATGGCCAACCGATATCGGACCAGCAGAGCCGCAATTTTTCCAATCAGCTGACGGCCAACGCGGTGCAGTCGATCAACGTGATCAATGGCATGATTCCGCCGGAGTACGGAGATAAGGCCAGCATCGTGGTGCAAACCACCACCAAGTCGGGCCTGGGCGACAAGCATCCCACGGGCGACATTTCCGCCAGCTATGGCAGCTTCGGCACGGTGCTGGCGGATGCCAATGTTGGGATTGGAACACAGACCTGGGGCAATTTTCTCGACGTGAATGGCGTCAACGGCGGCAGATTTCTGGACACCCCGGAGTTCACCGTGATGCATGCCTACGGGAATAACGAGAATTTCTTCGATCGCGTTGACTACAACCCAACCCCGAGGGACACGTTGCATCTCGACCTGACGGCTGCCCGATCGTGGTTTCAGAATCCCAATCAGTTCGACCAGCAGTTTCAAACGCCCAACCCGTTCAACCCGCAGGGACTGAAGCAGGACCAGCGTCAGGAGAATTTGACATACAACGCCGCCGCTTTTTGGACACATCTGTTCGGGACGACCTCCCTGCTGAGCGTGGCGCCGTTTCTCCGCCAGGACAATATTCACTACTATCCCAGCGCGGATGTGTTCGCCGACACTCCGGCAACGCTGCGACAAAGCAGACGGCTGCAGAATGTGGGCATGACAGCGGATTATTCCTACGTCAAAGGCATCCATAACTTCAAAGCGGGTGCGGTATTCCAACACACGTTTCTGAATGAGGGCTTCGCCTTCGGCATTACCAGCCCAACCTACAACGCTGTCTGCCAGCAGGCCGACGGCACGCCCGTGCTGGCTCCGGGAATCACGAATCCCAGTGACTGCGTCACCGAAGGCTACCAGCCCAATCCAAACTTTCTTCCCGGGGAGTTACAGTACGACCTGACCCGCGGCGGAAAACAATTCGCTTTCAAAGGCCACACGGACATCAAAGAAGAGTCGCTGTACGTGCAGGACACGATCGTCTGGAAGGACTGGCAGTTTCTCTTCGGCGCGCGCGGCGATAACTACAACGGACTTAGCAGTAAATACATGCTGGAGCCGCGTGCGGGCGCCACCTATCAAGTGCGCAAAACGGGCACGGTCATCAATGCCGGATATTCTCGGCTGATGCCCACTCCCTACAATGAGAACCTGATTCTCTCCAGCTCCGTCGGCAGCGGCGGCCTGGCCAATAACCTTGGCGGCAGCGGGGACCATCCGCTCACGCCTGCGTCTCGAAATCAATACGATATTGGGTTCCAGCAGGCGTTTGGAAAATATGTTGTCGTGAGCGGCAGCTATTTCTGGAAGTACACCAAGGGCGACTACGATTTCGACGTGATTCTGAACACGCCGCTCACGTTTCCGATCCAGTGGAAGAAGTCCGACATCAGCGGCGGCGGCCTGCGTGTTTCTCTCACGCCGATCCACGGAGTGTCCGCGTTCTCGGTGATGGGCCATTCGCATTCACTTTTCTATCCTCCGGAGATTGGCGGCCTCATCTTCAACAACAACTCCAACGTCACGGATCTGCAACCGTTCCTCATCGATCACGATCAGGTGTTTGAGCAGAATACGCACGTGCAATATCAGCCCAAAGCAAATGGGCCGTGGTATGGTCTGACCTGGCGGTACGACAGTGGCCTGGTCGCGGGCAACGTGCCGTTTGGAACGGCACCCGGCGTGCCGGTCAGCCTGACCTATCTGACAGCCGACCAACAACAGCAGATTCGCTTGAGCTGCAATGGTGTGGAGGCAACATTGTCCGCTCCGCTAACCAGTTGTATGCCGGAGCAATTGAAATCGCCGCTGGTCACGATTCCGCGAGCGGGAACGGAAACACCGTACAGCAATCCGCCACGCGTCGCGCCGCGCAATCTGTTCGATATGGATGCGGGTTGGGACAATATCTTTCACCGCAAGCACTACCAGGCCAACCTGAGCCTGACTGTAACCAACGTCACCAATAAGGTAGCACTCTACAATTTTCTTTCCACCTTCAGCGGGACGCATTTTGTGCCGCCCAGAATGATTACCGCGCAGGCTACTTTCAATTTCTAGTATGCTGATCGTAGCCAAATTTTTCTGAGGGTCCTTCCCCAGAACCGCAAAGGGGCAGGTGGTTTGCCACGCTGCCCCTGCAAGTTTCTCCTTTTCCAACCCGTTGCAGCCATCGTGATCCCTCGGCATTGCTCTGAGCTGTTTCCGCGTCGCGGAAAACGTGGGACAGCGCCGCCTCTTTCCGCGGCCCGAATTCATTTGCAGGAAAATTTGTTTGCACCCGCCGCCGCTTCTGCGAAAATGGTACGTGCCTACCTCGTACGATCCACAGCCCAAAACTTTTCAAGGAGCAGCACCCATGTCTGCCAAATACGTTTTTGTTACCGGTGGTGTTGTGTCCAGCCTTGGAAAAGGGCTGGCTGCGGCCTCGCTTGGCTGTCTGCTGGAAAGTCGCGGCCTGCGCGTCAACCTGATGAAGCTCGATCCGTACCTGAACGTCGATCCCGGCACCATGTCGCCTTTCCAGCATGGCGAAGTGTTTGTCACCGACGATGGCGCGGAGACCGATCTGGACCTGGGTCACTACGAGCGCTTCACCCATGCGCACCTGTCGCGCGACAACAATACGACTACGGGCCGCATTTACGAGCAGATCATCACCAAGGAGCGGCGCGGCGACTACCTGGGCAAAACCGTCCAGGTGATTCCGCACGTCACCAACGAAATCAAGAATGCCATGCGCAAAGTGGCGACCGACGTCGATATCGTGCTGGTGGAAATTGGCGGGACGGTCGGCGATATCGAGTCGTTGCCATTTCTTGAAGCGATCCGTCAGATGCGCCAGGAGCTGGGCCGCGAGAACACGTTATTTGTCCACGTCACCCTGGTTCCGTGGATTGCGGCTGCACAGGAATTGAAGACCAAGCCCACCCAGCACTCCGTCAAGGAACTGCTTTCCATTGGAATCCAGCCGGACATTCTTCTCTGCCGCACAGATCGTTTTCTTTCCCACGAGATGAAGTCGAAGATTGCGCTGTTCTGCAACGTGGAGGAGCAGGCGGTCGTCACCGCGAAGGATGTTCCGTCCATTTATGAAGTCCCGCTGGTGTTCGCGCAGGAAAAAGTGGACACACTGGTCCTGAAATATCTGCACCTGCAGGCGCGGGAAGCCGATCTGGACCGCTGGCGCGAACTGGTGCACCGCTGCTACAACCCGAAAGATGAAGTTTCGATCGGGATCGTAGGGAAATATGTCGAGTATGAGGACAGCTATAAATCTTTGAAAGAGGCGCTGGTGCATGGAGCGCTGGCCCACAATTTGAAGCTGTCTGTGACTTGGGTGGAAGCCGAGGGCCTGGAATCGAAAGACGCTTCCGACCGCAGTTATGAGCGCCAGCTCGCCGGATTCGACGGCATTCTGGTGCCCGGCGGCTTCGGCAAGCGCGGCATTGAAGGCATGTTGAACGCCATCCGCTATGCCCGCGAGAAGGAGATTCCCTACTTCGGGATATGTCTTGGCATGCAAACCGCCTGCATTGAATATGCCCGCAACGTTTGCGGATTGGACGGCGCGAATTCCAGCGAGTTCGATCCGGCGACCCCACATCGCATTATCTACAAGCTGCGCGAGCTGACAGGCGTGGAAGAGATGGGGGGAACGATGCGGCTGGGGGCATGGCCCTGCATGTTGCAGCCGGATTCACTGGCCGCACGTGCCTACGGGCAGACGGAGATCAGCGAACGCCATCGCCATCGCTATGAGTTCAACCGGGAATATGAAGACATCCTGACCGGTGCCGGCCTGCGCATCACGGGGACGACCCCAGACGCCACGTATGTTGAGATTGTGGAGATTCCCACCCATCCATTTTTTCTGGGCTGTCAGTTCCATCCGGAGTTCAAGTCGAAGCCGCTGCAGCCGCATCCGCTGTTCCGAGAATTTGTCGGGGCAAGCTATCGAAACCGTTTGGCCACGAAGCATGCGCACGAACAAACGGAACAGATGGAACAGCCTCAGGGAGCCTCCGAGCGGATTGTCCGTTGATGTCTACTGATCGAGGACGTCATTCTTCGCTTCGCTCAGAATGACGAGCAATTTGGTATGCGCACTCTACACAATTAAGAGGACATTTAGAAACTCTTAATAGAAAGTATTTCCAAGCGTCCCTATGTCTCTTCTGCATGTCATCATTCTCGCGATTATTCAAGGGATGGCCGAGCTGCTCCCGGTTTCCAGCTCCGCGCACGTCATAGTCGCGGAAAAGCTGATGGGGATGGATCCCACCGCTCCCGCGATGACGCTGCTGCTGGTGATGCTGCACACCGGCACCATGTTTGCCGTGATCGCATACTTTTGGAAGCAGTGGCGCAAGACGTATTTTCGAGACGCCCGGACTTTCAAGACCATCGTTGGCCAGTTATTTGTCGCCAGCTTCGTGACCGCGATTATTGGTTACGGACTGATCGAAGCGATTGAGAAACTTATCCTCCACGGCAAGCACGCGCAGGTGGAGCAGTTGTTTGGCCGCCTCGACCTGATTGCTCCTGCATTGGCGGTCGTGGGCATTTTGATTCTGATTGCGGGCCTGCGCCACAGCCGGGAACAAGCAGGTTCCGGCGCACTGTCGAGTGAAGATCGCGCGGATGGTTCGACCGGACTGAATATGAACCAGGCGGGATGGATTGGCGGCATTCAGGGGCTGTGCCTGCCGTTTCGTGGATTTTCCCGGTCCGGCGCGACCATTTCGACGGGGATGTTGCTGGGTGTGACGAAAGCTCGGGCCGAGGAGTTCAGCTTTGCGCTGGCTGTGATTTTGACGCCTCCGGCCATCGCCCGCGAAGTGTGGCGACTGATGAAAGCGCAGCACTTGGCAGGAGCGGTTCCCATGGCTTCCGCCATGATGCCGAGCCTGCTGGGAATGGTGTTCGCGTTTCTGGCTGGCCTGGTCGCCCTGAAGTGGCTAAGCCGATGGCTGGAAAGCGGTCGCTGGTACTGGTTCGGCATCTACTGCCTGGTGGCCGCCGTCGCCGTTGAGTATCTGCGCCACATCGGCTATTGAGAAGGGCAACAAGCTTGTTACACCGGCAAAGTATCGCGACGATGAGCACCGATCTGTCTCGCCGTTGACGAACTACATCGC
>JAJZCA010000412.1 GCA_021798735.1 Acidobacteriota bacterium
GCGCAGCCGGGTCGAAGCCTTCAATGGATTTGCGGTAGCGCGCCGCATACCGCGCAAGAAAATGCGCCGCCAGGGACGGAACATCTTCGCGGCGCTCGCGCAGCGGTGGCAGATGAATTTCGACGGTGTTGAGTCGAAACAGCAAATCCGGACGGAAGCGGCCTTGCTCCGACTCCTGGGTCAGGTCTGTATTGGTGGCGGACAGTACACGGACATCGACTTTTCGCGTGCGTGAGGAGCCAACTCGTTCCAACTCTCCCGCCTCCAGCACTCGCAACAGTTTTGCCTGCTGACGCAGCGGGATGTTCGCAATCTCATCCAGAAACAGGGTGCCTTTGTCGGCGAGTTCAAAGCGCCCAATGCGGTCCGCGCGCGCATCGGTGAACGCACCTTTCACGTGGCCGAAGAGTTCGCTTTCAAATACGCCCTCGGAGAGCGCGCCGGTATTGACGGCGATCCATGGCTGCTCCGCGCGTGCAGACAGCGCATGCAGGGTGTGAGCCACGATCTCTTTTCCGGTGCCGTGCTCGCCGGTGATCAGAACATTCGCGTCGGACGGGCCAACGCGCGCCATCGCATCCAGAACAGGTTGCATGGCCGCCGATCCGGCAATCATCTCCGGTCTGCCGGTCGCCCGCAGGAGCTGGTTCTCCGCTTCCAGCAGTTGTGCGCGGCGCAAGGTTCGATAGAGCGTGACCTGGTTTTGCACGACCGTCAGCAAGCGCGCATTTTCCCACGGCTTTGCAATAAAGTCTCGAGCGCCGCGGCGCATCGCCTCGACCGCCAGGTCCACACTGGCCCAGGCTGTCATCACAATGACGGGAAGCTGCGAATCGATTTCCAACACTTGCCGCAGCAGCTCCATTCCTTCATGGCCGGAGGTGGTGTCGCGGGTGTAGTTCAAATCCATCAGCAGCGCGTCGTAGGATTGATTGCGAAGCGCGTGCAGCGCCGCTTCCGGAGAACCGACAGCATCCACGCGGAAGCCTGCCGGCTGGAGCAATAATGCCAGCGCTTCTAGAATTTGCGGCTGGTCATCGGCCGCCAGCACCCTGGGCAGGGACGCGGTCGGGGCCGGATTCCGATCGAGAAGCACGGATTGATCTGCCATGGCAGCTCCTCGACTAGAGTACCGCGATTGTGCGCCAGCACTTCATGGTTGGCGAACCTGGCCGGTTTTCGCGTCCGCAATGGAAACGCCCATTCGCTCCAGCGTTTCTCCGGTGGCGCGATCGATATCCACCCTGGCCTTTTCATAGGCTGTCTTTGCAGACGCGAGAGCGGATTCGGCGATCGCCAGATCGTGTTGCGCGACCAGCACATCGTAGGTGGACTTGGCGCCAAGTTTCTGTTCCCGTTCGGTGATGTCGAATGTGCGTTGAGCCAAATCGCGGGCCTTCTGCACGGCATCGACACGGGCCTGGGCCTGTTGAAGTGCGAACTGCGAGTTGCGCACGTCGAAACGAATGCTCTTCTTCTGCTCCTCGAAGGATATTTGGCGCTGCCGGTATTCCAGCGAAGCCCTGAACTGATCCGCCTTGGCGACGCGATTGCGAAGAGGTATCTGCAGCGTCATGCCGACTTGATATTCCGGCGAAGAGTAATTGAAGGTGTTTGCGAACATGCCGCCGAATCCTGTGGGAAGATCGGTGACGCACTCGGTGCCCAGGCTGCAGTTCGGGTTTGCCGGTCCGGCACTACCCGCGCCATCATAGAAGCCATAGGCATTTAACGTAGGCAACAGCTCGCTCCGGATCGATTTGAGGCTCATCTGCGCCACCTGCATCGCAAGTTCATCCTCGGAGACATCAGGCCGGTTCTTTTCGGCCTCGGCGATCAGGTCGTCAATCGGCATGGAAGCGTTGGGATCGGGTGGACCGATGCGATCCAGAGGAATGACGGACATCTCATCGATTCCCGGATCGTCGCTCTTGGTGAGGGCGTTGATGATGAGCAGCTCATTCAAGCGGAGATTGGAACGCGAAATGGTGAGGTCGCCTTCGCTGGTAGCCACATCCGACTCGTCCTTGATGACCTGCATGGCCGGAATGGCGTTCAACTCAAGCTGCTTCCGGTCATCCTGAAGGGTCTTATGGGCAAAAGCGACCAGCCGCTCCTTGATCTGCTCGTCCTCATAGGCATTCACAAGGTCCCAGTAGATGTTTTCGACCTGCGTGATCGTCGCAATCACCTGCGCGCGAAAGGCAAGATCGTTAATCTGCATGTTCTTTTTGGCGATATGCATATAGCGCTCGTTGGTGGCGATGCCGAAACCGGCGAGGAGATGTTGCGTGAGTTCCACCTGGAGATTCGAGTAGAGCGTGGGATTGGTGGCTTCGTAGGGGCTGTTATTTGCGAAACGCTGGCCCACATAGTTGACGTTCAGGCCCGTTCCCATCGGAAAGCTCTGGGTGTAACTGGCCAGCGCTTCAATGGTGTTCTGTTTGAAAATGGGAACACCGACGGAGAAAGGGTTCGTTTCCTGGAAGACGGTGTGATCCACGTAGCCCTGGAAAGTCACGTACGGATCGAAGGAAGCGACTGCGGTTCCGCTGCCAAGCGTCGAAGTCACGATACCGCCTGCGCCGGCGGCCGCCGATCCTGAACTGGCGCCTGCGGAGCCGGAACTTCCTCCAGAGAAGCCGCCCTGCGTGGACGACTGCACGATTCCTGTATTGACACCATGCGCCCGGCCGCCAG
>JAJZCA010000048.1 GCA_021798735.1 Acidobacteriota bacterium
TCATATACCGACTGGCTCAGGAGTGGTTTGGAGTCCGCGCTGCTCAGTTCGCCGGAGTCCTTTTCCTGCTGTCGCCTCTGGCATGGTTTCACGGCACGGTTGCCTTGACCTACAGCGTAGAAGCATTCTTTTCCGTCCTGATTGGACTTTTATGTTGGCGTCTCTACAGCGGGCGAGACAATCTTGTTTTCGCAACCGCTATCGTTCTTGGGATTTCGGCGGGCATTCGCCCCTCGTCACTCCTGTTTCTAGGTCCTCTTTTCTTGTTTTCGCTGCGCCACGCACCGAAGAGAAGATTGGCCGCGATCGCCGTTCTGTCAGCGGCGCTTATTGCCTGGTTTTTGCCGATGATTGCAGCTAGCGGCGGTTTCAAAGCCTATTTCGAGGCGCTGTTCTCGCTTTGGGGATTGGTACCGGCGAAGACGACAGTCTTCAATTCCTCGCCCGCAACCTCGATTGCACGCGCATTTACCATCGTCTTGATCTATTTTCTGGCATTCGGCACTGCGTCCATCGCTCCCCTCGGCGCGATGTACCAACCTGGGCCAAACGATCCGCGCAAGACGATATTTACCTGGGTGTGGATAGCTCCGGCACTTTGCTTCTTCACGTTAATTTTTCTCAAATTTGTCAACAGCGGCTACCTCTTGCTGCTGGCGGCACCAGCCTGCGCGTGGCTAGGGTATTGGGGGTCTCAGTGGTATGAGAACGCGGCATTGCGCAGGCCAGCCAAGATCGCGGTCATCGCCCTGTGTGCGACCGCGAATGTCCTCCTCTATCTCGCCTCTCCCTTCTACTGTTCCTATCGCTCCGTGCGGCGATTTGAGGCGACACTAGAGGCTGTCCGTTCCGCTCTTCCGCAGGTTGCTTCGGCAAAGGGCACGCTGATCATTGGTTTCGACTCGCATTTCCTGGGCTATCGCCATGCTGGGTATTATCTGCCCGACTATTTCACGGTGGAGTACCCGGAAGAACGGCTCCGAGAAGGCGAGCGTGTGTTCGCCATGCACGGGCGTGACACACGCCTGCTGTCCGAGCTGCCCGTTGCCTCATACTCCCGGTTCGTTTTTTTCCCTCTGCCAGATGGCTCCGCCTCCTACCGCGACTATATGGAAAAGGTCACGCGAAAGGTTCCTGTCTCCAGCCTGCAAACGGTTCATGTAGCTGGTTTTGACTTCGTAACCGGTCCCATTGCGGATCTCCGCTTTCTGTTTCCCAATGCGATGAAGTACCCGTCGGGTGTATCCACCTCGTCACTTACCGGGCTGGTCTGTAAACAACCGTGCACACCCATTCCGGTAACAAAGTCCATAACGCATTGAATTTAGACTGTTCCCGACGCTGACCGGTTTGGACGGACGATTGCACTTCCACAAGTGTTTTCTGGAATGGGAGAAAGAGTAGGTGTATGCATTCGATCGCCTGGTGGCCGACTCTGATTGTTCTGGCTATCGCAACTTTTACAGATGTGCGCAGTTGCCGCATTCCAAATTGGCTGGTATTGCCCTTTCTGCTGGCAGGAGTGGCAGTCTCGGGCTGGATCCATGGTTGGCATGGAGTCGGGCAAAGCTTGTTGGGGGTTGGTCTGGGAACCCTTGTTCTTGGATTCTTTTGCTGGATGGGTGGAATGGGAATGGGTGATTTGAAACTGTGCGCCGCTGTGGGAGCCTGGATCGGGCCCGCCCAGTTGCTGGTGGCACTGGTGATAACGGGAATGGTAGGCGGAATGATGGCACTTTGCTGGGCAATTGTCGGCGGCTTTGTCGGTGAACTGTTGAGTGGAACCGGAGAGTTGCTTTTCGGGCTGAGAAAACGCGGACTTCGCCCTCATCCCGATCTGGTTCTCAGCAATCCGCTGACGCGCAAGATGCCATATGCGCCTGCAATTGCGATCGGCACACTCATCTCTTTTTTTTCTCATTGAGGTCGGATGTACATATTTTTGCGGATTGACGGGATGACATGCAAACTTCAGTTCAGATGGGCAAAATCACGCAAGCACAAGGGGATTGCGAGTTGCTGATGGCCACAACTACTCAGGATCGAGATTCCCTGGGAGCCTCCACCTTGACGGTGGCCCTGATTGGCCCCGAGGAGTTGCGCCGTAACGCAGTTGCAAGTGCCCTGGCAGGGTCACAGGCACGCATCACCAGAGAGTTGACTTCGTATCCCGGGCTGGATGACGTGGCTCGGCTGTTGGAGTCACACTACGACGTCGTCATTATTGAGCTGGATACCGATCCGGAACATGCTCTGGACCTTATCGAGGCGATCAGCGTCAACAACTCCGTCACTGTGATGGTCTACTCTGCGCGTTCAGATTCTGCCATGCTGGTTCGTTGCATGCGAGCGGGCGCCCGCGAGTTCCTGCCCTTACCCATCAGCCCGGGAGCGATTGAAGAAGCCATGGTGCGCGCCATGGTGCGCCGCCCTGCGGTTCGTCCCGCCAACAGAAAGGCGTTGGGGAAACTCATGGTGTTTATCGGAGCTAAGGGTGGTTCCGGCGTTACCACCATCGCCACCAACTTCGCTGTAGCGATCGCCCAGGAATCCCAGCAAAATGCTCTTTTGATCGATCTGGATCTGCCGATCGGCGATGCCGCCCTCAGCCTGGGTATACGCTCCGAATTCTCGGTGGCGAACGCGCTTGAGAATTTCAACCGATTGGACTCGAATTTCTTTTCGAAGCTGCTGAGCAAACATAGTTCGGGACTTTCGGTTCTAGCCACGCCGGACGTGTACATTCCGATTTCAGCCCCTGTCGAGGCGGTCGAGAAGGTGGTCGCTGTGGCACGGCAAACCTTTGACTTCGTGATCGTGGACGCCGGTTCCAACATAACCCCCGCCGTCAAGACACTGTTCAGGGACGCCTCCACCGTCTATTTAATTACGCAGGTCGGCGTCCCTGAATTGCGCAATTCCAATCGTATGATCGCTGAGTTCTTTGCCGCTTCCGGATTCAAGCCGGAGGTCGTGCTCAATCGCTTTACTCAGCGCCCACTTGGGATCGACGAAAAAGAGATCGGCAAGGCGTTGACCCTGCAGCCGCAATGGAAGGTTCCCAGTGACTATGAAACTGCTCAGCTCGCGCAGAATACAGCCAGCGCTCTGGCGCTGAAGAACTCTTCGATCTCACGGGTGATTCGGCAAATGGCAAGAGTGGCCTGTGGCTTGCCAAAGAATTCGGACAAAAAGAAAGGTTTTAGCTTGTTCGGTTAAGAGCGGGAGAAAGATTGTTTGCAGCAACGGATGGGTGGCATATTGTGGAAGCGCTGAATATCGAGAAGCTCAAGTCGGAAACACACCGGATACTGATCTCCAAGCTCGATCTGGAGAAGCTGTCGCGCGTGAACTCGCAGCAGGCGCGCCAGGCGGTGGCGGGCATGGTGAACCAGATCATCACCGAGCAGAAAGTGCCGTTGAGCCTAGGCGAGCAAGAGAAAATTCAAGCTGACCTGCTCGATGAAGTCTTTGGCCTGGGCCCATTGGAGCCGTTGCTTCGGGACAAGACGGTCTCAGAAATTCTGGTGAACGGTACGGACCATGTATTTATTGAGCGTGCCGGAGTCCTGCAGCGGATCCAGTCTACTTTTCGCGATGATCGCCACTTGTTGCAGATCATTGACCGCATCGTCTCCCGCGTTGGCCGCAGGGTAGACGAATCTTCTCCCATGGTCGACGCCCGACTGGCCGACGGTTCCCGCGTGAACGCCATTATTCCGCCGTTGGCGTTGGATGGCCCTGCCCTCTCCATTCGACGTTTCGGGACAGGCCCGGTTTCCGCGAGACAGTTGGTGGAGTTGAAGACAGTTTCACCCGAGATGATGGAAATGCTGGCCGCAGCGGTTCGCGCTCGCATCAGCATCCTGATTTCCGGCGGCACCGGTGCCGGGAAGACGACTTTTTTGAACATCCTGTCGCATAATATTCCGCCGAATGAGCGCATTGTGACCATCGAAGACGCAGCCGAATTACAACTGGCGCAGGAAAATATTGTCCGGTTGGAAACCCGGCCGCCCAACATTGAGGGGGTGGGAGCCATTCGTCAGCGTCAACTACTCATCAACAGCCTGCGTATGCGCCCAGACCGAATCATCATTGGCGAGGTGCGTGGTGAGGAGGCGTTCGACATGCTGCAGGCCATGAATACTGGCCACGAGGGATCTATGACAACGATTCACGCCAATACTCCCCGGGATGCGCTGTCCCGTCTGGAATCAATGGTCGCGATGAGCAATTTGAATATTCCAGAGCGAACGGTGCGCCAGCAGATGGCTTCCGCAATCGCCCTCGTGATCCAGGTTTCCCGTCTGAGCGATGGCAGCCGTAAGGTTACCAGCATTTCTGAGATCACCGGAATGGAAGAAAACGTGATCAGCATGCATGAGATTTTTAATTTCCACAAAAAAGGCATAGGACCGGACGGCCGGGTCATTGGTGCATTCCAGCCGACGCATATTCGTCCCAAATTTCTTGAACAGCTACGAATTTCCGGGATATTTCTGCCGACGGGTTTGTTTGAGCAAGCGTTGGAAGTGAACTAACAAGGATTGTGAGTCGAGATATGTTACTGCTGGTGGTGCTTGTATTTATCGGCGTATTTGCGGTGCTGGCGCTGCTCCTGATCGCGAGCGGAACGGGCGCCTCGCAGCAAACCAAGCAGACCCTGGCAGTGCTGGAGTCGGCGCTTGTAGTGGAACAGTCGAAAACCGGCGATCCCATCGTGGACATTCGCAAGAGCGAATTGCTCAGCGCAGTTCCTTGGATCAATCGCTGGCTGTTGGAGTTTGATGTTGCTCCACAGTTGCGTAGTCTTTTGTACCAGGCCAATGTGAAATGGACTGCCGGCGGTCTGCTATTGATGTCCGTCGCCTGTTTTGCGTTCCCAGCGTACCTGATCTATCTGCGGACTGGAACTGCCATTTTTGCAGCGGGGATTGGACTGATTGCGGGAGGAGGGCCAATATTCTACGTGCTGCACAAACGCAGACAGCGTTTCAATAAATTTGAAGAGGAGTTGCCGGAGGCATTGGATCTAATGGTGAGCGCGCTCCGCGCTGGCCACAGTTTGATCGCCGCATTGGGTCTGGTCGCACATGAATCTCCGGATCCCATTGGTACCGAGTTCCGCGTCTGTTTCGAGGAGCAGAACTACGGGCTTGAGCTGAGAACAGCCATGAGTAATTTGCTCCTGCGAGTTCCATTGCAGGATTTAAGAATCGTTGTGACTGCAATCCTGATTCAAAAAGAGAGTGGCGGAAATCTTGCCGAGGTCTTGGACAAGACTGCATATGTAATTCGTGAGCGGTATCGTCTGAAGCGCCAGGTACGTGTGCATACCGCTCAGGGACGCCTGACGGGTTGGATTCTTTCTTTCCTTCCCCTTGTGCTGGGCATGGCACTCTATCTGATCAGCCCGGACATGATCAGTATCTTGTGGAAGCGTCCAATCGGCATCAAGCTTCTCTACACGGCGTCGGGCATGATGATCGTCGGGGCATTGATCATTCGAAAGATCGTCAATATGGAAGTTTAAAGGGTGAGTTATGGGATTCGCCGTCTTTACATTTTTCGCGGTTTTATTATTGTTCGTCAGCGGCGGCCTTCTATTGTTCTATCGGGAAACGATGCTGCAGCGGATCAACGCCGTTGTCAGGCCAAGCGAAAAACGGGGAAAACTGTCGGGTGTCGCTCAGCAGACTGGTATGGCGCTTGGCGGAGTTGTCGAACAATTCGAGCGTCTTCTACCGAAAAGCCAGGCGGAGGTCTCGGTTGCGCAACAGCGCCTGGTTCGTGCTGGCTATCGCCGGGAATCGGCGCTGAAAAACTTCTATGGCGCGAAGGTTCTTATTCCTCTGATTGCATGCGTGCTGGTCATGGTAACTGGGTTCGCCCACTCCAGTCCTTTCATCGTGTATCTGGCAGTGCTTGGACTAGGGTTCCTTGCGCCGGACTTCTGGCTCGGCCGGCAGATTACCAAACGGCAGAAGGCGATCCGCCGCGGTCTGCCGGATGTCCTGGATCTTCTGGTCATTTGCATCGAAGCCGGCCAGAGTCTGGACCAGGCCACAAAACGCACTTCCGAGGAACTTCGTCTGGCTCAACCGGCCATCACCGATGAGTTGAGCGTGGTGGTTCTGGAACAGCGTGCAGGTCGTCCTCGCACGGATGCGTGGAGAAATTTTGCCGATCGTACAGGCGTGGACAGCGTGCGCAATCTAGTTTCTGTCCTGGTTCAGTCGGAACAGTTTGGAACCAGCACGGCCAAAACTTTACGGATTCACTCTGACACCCTGCGAACCCAGCGTCGTCAGAAAGTGGAGGAGCAAGCGGCAAAGACCACGATCAAACTGGTGTTTCCGCTCGTGTTCTTTATTTTTCCGTCGCTCTTTCTGGTGACTCTGGGTCCGGCAGTCATCATTATGTCTGAATCGTTTCAGAAGTACCTCAACCATTGAGAGAAGGGAGAAGCCGATGAATAACGTAGAGATCATTCGAATCGTCGCTGGTGTCTTTTGTGTAGTCATACTGTTCATTTTGATTCAGCGCCGCCGTACACGAGTTCGCTAACAGTTTTTCAGCAAAGCTATCGGCCCGGCACATGGGGCGCGTGCTGGGCCCATGTGCAGGGCCGACAATACCTCAGCGGGACGACTCCCATCCTCTTCCATTGGGAAGATGTGGCTGCTTCGTCCCTGGTTTTGGCTAGGGAACGTCTGCATCTTGAGTGATGTTGACGTGAAACATTGCGCGGCTACTTGGGTCCTCGTGCTAAACCCTGAGCCTGAATAGAAGTCAGAATTGCGGAAACCACCAGATTGCTGGGGATGACATGGAAAGACCGACATACTGCGTATACAACCAAACGCGTGAATGCTTCCTCAGCTTGGGGGTTACTGCGGCGGACACTATTTTTACGCGGCTCAAAGGCCTCATTGGAAGACTCAGTATGCGGTCCGACGAGGGACTCTGGGTGGTTCCCTCGAGTGGAGTCCACACTTGGGGCGTGCTGTTTCCGCTCGACCTGATTTATCTGGATGAGCACCTTCGTGTCGTTTACGTGACTGAACATTTCCCCCGCTTTAATGTGGCGCCGTTGAGAATCCGTGCTGCAAGCGTACTGGAATTGCCGACACACACCATCTACTCGTCTCAGACGCAGCCCGGAGACCAACTGGTAATCTGCGTGGCTGACGAGATAGAAGAGCGATTGATGCAACAGGTTCCCGAAATATCTCAGCGGCCAAAGGAAATGAGCCGAATGTGAAGTATGGAGAACCTGGTCAAGAATTTTTTGCGAGGACTGGTGGGCAAGGAGCGCCGCAAGGCGGAGCGGCGGGCGGTTCCTGGACTCGTCGCGTATTACTGGGATGGCGGTCTCCCTACCCCGCACCCCATCCGGGAGATCAGCCTGACCGGAATGTATTTATTGACCAAAGAGCGTTGGTATTTGGGCACGGTAGTGATGATGAGACTGCAACAGACGGGGGCTGGCGATGGGGATCCCGAGCATTCGATCGCAATGCATGCCAGGGCGGTTCGATGGGGAGAGGATGGCGTTGGATTGGCGTTTTTGCCGTCTGAAAAAAATCCTTACCAGAATGGGCACGACCCGCGCGGCAACGGGAGGAACCGGGATTCCATGAAGAGATTTGTGCGGCAGGTTTAAAGTGGGCAATGTTTTGAAGTGACATAGTACATCTGCAATATCACGCATCACGAAAGGCTGAAGGAAACCGGAAGATACGGTCAAGGCGGGGTACGACGGACACAGGGCAGCGTCAATTTGTCGCGCCAGATGTTCGGGGAGGAACCGATGAAATTCGCGAAGAAGCTGAAAGATGAGAGCGGCCAAGCGATGATTCTTACGCTTCTATGCATGACATGCTTGCTTGGCTTTGTCGGGTTCGCAGCCGATATCGGAACACTGCTGCGTGCGAAGAGAAATCTGCAAATCGCAGCCGACAGCGCCGCGGTTGCAGGTGCGGCAGAACTGAATTATGGAGATATGACAGCGGCAGCCGACGCGGCGGCAGCACAGAATGGTGTGACGATCGGAACGAATGGAGGAACGGTTACGGTCAACACGCCGCCAATGTATGGGGCGTACGCGGGGCAGACTGGCGGCTATGTGGAAGTGATCGTCTCGCAGAACCAGCCTACATTCTTTATGAATATTTTCAATATCGCTTCCCAGACGATCACGGCCAGGGCTGTGGCATGGAACGGAGCTTCGTCCAACGACTGCGTCTACGTTTGCAATCCATCGGCGTCGGATGCCATGAGCTTGCAGGGGTCGTTCGACTTATCCGCGCCGAAGTGCGGCGTGGTTGTCGATTCCAACAATGTTGATGCGCTGCAGTTCACGGGAGGCGCAGGGTCACTAACGGCCGGCTCGGTCGGCGTTGTGGGCGGCGATGGCGGCCAAACCGGCGACAGCACTCCAGCTCCGGTTACAGGAATTGCACCGGTGAGCTGTCCTTACGGTGGCATGGTGTTTCCCGACCCCACTACGATGACCTGCACGACTCCGTCCGGCGGCAATCTGACGGGACCAATATCCGCCGGCTGTTACAGCGCGCCTCCCCTTAGCAACGGGGGCTTGGGAACCTTGAATATCAGCAATGCGCAGCTGGGTGCGGGGACCTATGTGTTTGAGGGTAACGTGAGCCTGAGCGGCAGCGTCACTTCGGATGCGGGTGGCACAACCCTGGACATTTATAACGGTGCGCTCTCGGAAGGGACCGCCGCCACAAATCTAAACCTTGTCGCGCCGGCTCCGTGCGCTGCTGGTACTTTGCCACCCTGCGGTGGTTCTTACGGTGGCATCGCCATCATGCAACCTCCGGCCAACACGAACACGATCACTTTTGAGTTTGGCAATTCTACCGGAACGATCGATGGCATCATCTACGCCCCGACCGCGCAATTGTTTCTGCACGATAGCGGTGGCGACACGAGCGGCGGAATCCAACTCATCACCGACTTGATTGTGGGCACTCTGAATGATCAGACCGCGACACTCAGCATTACCAATTATTCCACAACCGTCGGTAACTCCCCACTCACGAAAGTTGCGCTGGTGGAGTAGATCATGACGAATCTGGCAGATCGAAGACAAAATAATCCGAGAAGGCACAGTGGCCGCAAACCTGTGTCGCGTGGGGAAATGCGTGACGACCGCGGCCAGTCGCTGGTGGAGCTGGCGCTGATATTTCCGATCTTCATTCTACTGCTGGTAGGAGCAGCGGAATTTGGACGCCTGGCCTACGCCGCCATCGAAGTGAGCAATGCCGCCCGCGCAGGCGCTTCGTATGGGTCGCTCAGTCACATTACGGCATCCGACTTCACCAACATCGAGCTGGTGGCTACCACGGATGCAGCTAACATGACGGGCGTGACCGCTTTAGCCACCAATTTCTGTGCCTGCTCCACAGGAGGAACCATCACCTGCTCGACCGCTCTTACTTCGTGCCCCAGTCCAGCGCGAATTATCGAGTATGTTCAGGTGAATACCAGTGCGTCCTTCGATCCTCTATTTCATCTCCCGGGACTTCCAACCACATTTGCGCTTACGGGACAGGCCATTATGCGAGTAGAACAGTAATGCAGATGCGAACAAAAGCTGGCTTGGTCTCTTCACGGAGGCTCCCGGAGACACTTCAGCGAGCAATTCGCCGTAGCCGTCCCCGCGTTCTGAGCGAGGAAGGATCGTCGATTGTTGAAATGGCTCTGAGCATGATCGTTCTGTCGATGATCCTGTTCGGTCTGATTGTGATGTGTCTGGCGCTATACACCTATCACTTCGTCTCCGATGCGGCGCGGGAAGGCAGCCGTTTTGCAATGGTGCGTGGATCCGCCTGCGCGCCCCCCGGCTATGAATGCAATGCCACTGCGGCTCAAATCCAGACCTACGTGCAGAACCTTGGTTTTCCCGGAATCAACCCGTCGAACATGACCGTGACAACGACATGGTCCGCTTACCCAGCAGGAGCGGTTTGCGCGTCGGCTGCATGCAACGATCCAGGCGATCTTGTAACCGTAATGGTGAGTTACAACTTTCCTGTGGCAATCCCCTTTGTCACGGCAAGCACGCTCACGATGAGCAGCACATCGTCGATGGTGATTTCGCAATAGCCTGCACCGAATGGGGGAGGCGAATGGAATCAACCGTTGATTCAGGAGAGAGGTCTATTCTGGTTCTTCGGGAATGATGAGCAGTACCTCGACGGCCGTCGATTTTCCATTCTGTGCGGCTGGTCGGAACTGCCATTGCTGCAGCGCGCTCAAAACGAACTTCGTTTGCGGGAACTGCGCCGGGAAGACGACGGTGAGGTGCTCGAAGCGTCCTCCAGTATTAATAAAACCATGCACCAGCAGAGCATCCGTATCCAGGGTGTCTGCGGCGAAATGGGGTGTCACGATCAGGTATGGCCACGGTGCATCGGGCCGAGCGATGTTGCCTGTGGCTTGCTGTGCGCGCGGTAAACAGTACTGCAAAACCCAATTCTTTTCGGCACCCACCTGCAGGTAAACGGTGTACGCGAGTCTATCCGCCAATATGCCAGATGTTTCAGGATATTCGTCCGCCATCGAAGCTCCGACGACGACGACTCCGTAATGACCGTCTCTCGGGCGGCTGATGCGAGTGACCGTGGGCCCATCGCCTGCTGAAGGCCCTGACTCCGTCCCTGAGTTCGATCCCTTATTTCCATCGTTTTCTCCAGGCGCTGAACCTTTCCCTGTTGCATCGGCGCGCTGGTCGCCATGGTCTCTTGAATCCGCATCTGCCCCGCTCCCACTCTGCTTGCCGGGTGCGGTTCCATCGCTTGTCTCGGACGTACTCTCTGGACGGCCAGGTGTGAATGAGTCTGAGTTCGACGCCGCTGCAGTCTGGTTCACAGCGGGCAACACAATAATTCCCTCCGAGGGAAGTACATCGGAGACCGACAATACGGTCGCTGGCGTCGGCGCAGCCGATGGCTTGTCTGCCGTTGCGGGTACTTGCGGCATTTGAAGTCCAGGGACCCGGATGGGTGAGGTATTGCTTGCGACGATTGGAACTGTCGCCGAGACGGAGGAGGAAGATGAAATCTCTACATTGGCGACATTGACTTCATGATTCGGCATCGAGAGCGAGGGTCGAACGTTGGCTGACGTCGTAGATTGGGACGGACGCGGAATGATCTTCTCGATCGGGACCGTCGGCGGAGTCCACATCACCACCAGCGGAATTGGCGCTTTCAGCAGCGGCATTGTCTTTTGCGCGATGTCCGGTTGTACCAGCGTGATGGGTGCGGAAACTCGAAAGGCAAGCGATTGGGGAGTGGCGGCCGCAACGGGTCGTCCTCCGGATCGAGCGGCGTGCATCTGCGGTTGCACGGAAGCATGCATAGCTCCGCCTCCAGGCGACCATTGCAATTTTGGTTCGAACCCTTGCAGTTTGACAATGCGCGTCGTATATCGATGCGTGATTGGAGGGTCATCGATTCTTGGCGCATCGTTTATGGCGAGCACAGCGAGGCCCAGAACCAATCCATGCGTCGCTATGGAGAACATGAAGAACCCTGGTCGGGTGCGCGGCGGTGGATCGGTCGAGAAAATCGTGATGATGCTAGAAGAACTCAACGTGGCATCCCCCACCCCTAAAGCAAGCCCTTGGATACTCTTCCAGTTTCGTTTTATTCAAGGTTGCGGTTCGTTTATTCCGGCACTCCTGCAGACAGCGTACTTTCGTCGACAGGAAGCATCGTCTCGCACTGCGGTGAGTACGCGGATGCTATCAGTGTGGTATCGCTTCCACTACCATTCATATGGAATGTCAGCAATTTTCCGGCCAACCAGTTCGGCTGTAAGTTCCTGCAAACCTGAAACCTGCCTCGCCAGGCGTGTCTGTGCGGCTACACAGCAAAGTCGAGTGGTATACATGCGTTCACACTCGGTTCCCGCCTAAACCGCTAAACCTCTCATTTGGCGACCCTGCTTCCTTTGGCATGGTAATTGCGATGAGGTCTAGGGAAATCGGACTGACGACACATCAGTTCGAACAGGTGCCTGAATGAACCGCAGACTAACCAGTATTCTTTTGATCGCTTTTGTCGTGGCCATTGCATGCAGCTATCTGGTCTTTCGCGTTGTCGGAAACCGCCTGGGAGGGCCACAGCACAGGGTCACTAAGGTGGTCGCCGCGGCGACAGATATCAAGCTAGGCAGCGTTCTTCGCCCGGTTGATCTGACAACTGTCGACATCGTCGGTACCCTGCCGAAGGGTGCCATTCTGAAGCCTTCCGATGTGATCGGCAGAGGAGTAATTTCCGATCTCTACGTTGGTGAGCCAGTGCTGGAGAGCCGTCTGGCCCCCCCTGGATCTGGCGGCGGTCTTGCGGCAACCATACCGGACGGGATGCGGGCGTGCGCGGTGAAAGTTGACGAAGTCGTGGGCGTCGCTGGGTTCGCGACACCGGGAATGCGGGTCGACGTATTAATCTCCGGCAATCCTCCCGGAACCAGCAACGTCAACCCTCAAGGATCACAGGTTCGGACACTGTTGCAAAACATACAAGTTCTGTCCGCCGGGACAGATATCCAGCGAGACGCGGAAGGAAAACCGCAGCAGGTCCAGGTGGTCAACCTGCTGGTAACTCCACAACAGGCGGAGGCGTTGAGTCTCGCCAGCAATCAAACAAAAATTCAGCTCGTTCTGCGGAACCCGCTGGATACAAAACTGGTAGATACGCCAGGGACGGGCTTGGCGCGTCTTTTCGGGGAAGCGAATGTACCGGTGGGGACGCCGCGGCCCGCGCGGACGATACACAGAGCGCCCTCCGCACCGCGCCTTTATCTAATCGAAGTGTTCAATGGTTCGAAGAAAACTGAAGCAAAATTTGCCTCACACGAGGAAAAACAGTGAGAGCGAGAATCGGAATTGCAGTCATTTGTTGCTATGCCCTGTCCTGTGTCTCTAGTGTTGGGCCGACCCTTCGCGCCCAGACGTCAGGTCCTGTTCAGCAATCGCCGGAAGCATCCAGCCAAGATTCAGCGAACGAGTTGCTGGTTACTGTCGGACAGTCTGTCTTGGTCGATACGACTCAGCCGATTACGCGTGTGGCGGTAGGCATGGGCGATATCGCCGAAGCCACGGCGACAAGCCCTACGGAAGTCATGGTGAATGGAAAGGCTCCCGGCGTCACGAGTCTAATCGTTTGGGAAGCTCAAGGCGGGAGACAATTCTTCAAGGTTATAGTTCGTCCCAGTTCCTACGTGGAGAACGATACCATGCATGGTGTTGAGCGCGAACTCCGGATGGAGCTTCCAGGGCAACACCTGAGGCTCAGTTCGGAGGGCGGCCTGCTGTTCCTGCGCGGCACCGTGAAGGACCTCAATAGCTCACAGCGCGCGTTTCAAATCGCTTCCACCGCCGGGAAAGTCGTCAATCTTCTCTACGTCGATGTTCCTCCGTCGCAACCGCAAATTCTTTTGAAGGTACGCTTTGCCAGCGTTGATCTGACCAAGTTGAGACAACTCGGCCTGAACATTTTCAGCGTTGGCGCGGCCAATACAATCGGCACCGTAACCACGGGACAATTTCAGGCACCCACAGTCGCCACTTTGCCCGGGGCACCCCCCATAGCGACAATATCCAATGCGTTAAATCTTGCGCTATTCCGCCAAGACCTCGGTCTAGGCGCAACCATCCAGGCGCTGGAGAATGATGGAGTCATCCAAGTTCTATCCCAGCCGAACTTGCTGGCTGCGGACGGCAAGCAAGCGAGCTTTCTCGCAGGCGGGGAATATCCGTATCCGGTAGTACAAGGAGTTACTGGAGGAGGCGTCGGCGCGGTAACGATTCAGTTCCAGGAATTTGGAGTTCGCCTGAACTTTATTCCAACCATTACTCCTCGCAATACGATTCACCTTCAAGTTGCTCCTGAAGTCAGCTCTTTGGACTTTACCAACGGCGTTCAGATTTCTGGATTCACAGTGCCGGGGCTGGATGTTCGCAAGATGAATACAGAGGTCGAGATGGCTCAGGGGCAGAGTCTTGCCATCGGCGGACTGCTTGACAATCGCGAGACCCAGAATTTTGAGAAGATTCCATTCATCGGAGACATTCCCATACTCGGCAAGCTGTTTCAATCGATCTCCAAAACAACAACCCAGACGGAACTGATTGTGATTGTGACACCGGAAATTGTGGCTCCGATACCCACTGGGGTGCCTCTGCCGAAATTGAATTATCCAGAGAAGTTCTTACCGCCAAACTCCAAAATACCGATGACAAATCCCGGCCCGACTGTGACTGGAGCGAAACCTCTGCCGCCTTCGCCGGCAAATATTCCCATCGAAAAATTGATGGAGAGCATGAAGCCGGAGAAACCGCTTGTCATACAGACAGAAACGGGGTACGGCGGTGTCGGGAGCACCACTTCCTCTGGAGGTCCGCCGTCCCAGTAATGCGGCATGGTTGAGGTCAACCGGCGTGGAGGCATAGCTTGCTTGTCATGTCTCAGGAAGTTATTTTGCTGACCATGGGCAAGGATACAGCGGGAGCCATCTTCAACTGAGGCGGGATGATCGAAGTCGAAAATATGAATTTCGCGCGTCGTATGATTGCCAAACTCGCCGAGCACCGCCGTCAAAAGCCGCCTGTGCATTGGAGGGTTTCGAATCTGACTCGCCAGACAATCCTTGTGGAGTGTGTGGAAATGGCCGACAGCGGAGCGACTCGCAGGAAAGGTCTGCTGGGACGCGATGGCCTGGCGCCGGGAGAAGGTCTATGGATCGTTCCCTGTGAATCCGTACACACAATTGGCATGCGATTCCCGATCGATCTCGTGTACCTGGACCGCAAGAAGCGAGTAAGAAAAGTGCGGAGTAAAGTCATACCCTGGCGGTTGTCCGCTTGTCTGTCCGCACATTCGGTCATCGAGCTGGCCGTCGGCTCGATCCGTGCTTCCAAAACCGAGCCCGGTGACGAACTCGAATTCTCTCCTGCTGGTTCGCTGGATGAGTTTGTAAATCCGGCGCGGAAGTGAAGCCCGAATGAGCACTCTAGCGACGAGGAATACGGCTTCGCCAGCAAGCGCCTTGCTTCAAAAAATCCTGCGAGGCATGGCCGCTGCCGCGTTGTTCTCGATTTGCGCAGGCATCCTCGCGCTCGCCATGACGCGCGGCAGCGCCGCCAATCGAGATTTCGTCTCCTATTGGGCGGCCAGCCAGAGACTCGTTCATCACTCGGACCCATACAGTTCCGCAGCGGTCTTCTCATTGGAGAAGTCCGCCGGCTGGAGCGCGGATCGAGCACTCCTGATGCGCAACCCTCCCTATGGGCTGTTCTTGACCATCCCTCTTGGATTTGTGAGCGAAAAAACGGGCGCGGTTCTGTGGTCCTTGCTGGTCCTCGCTAGTTTAATGCTCTCCATTCGCATACTCCGCGGCATACAAGGAGATCCGCAAAACCGGCTACATCTTATCGGCTATCTCTTTGCCCCCTCGCTGGCATGTTTGCTTGCCGGCCAGACATCGGCATTCGCTCTTCTTAGTCTCACTCTGTTCT